>JANOVS010000205.1:0-7543 GCA_031417515.1 Hyphomicrobiales bacterium | reverse complement strand
GGAAATGTTCGGGCTGGCCCGTACGCCCGCCATTGCCGAGGGCCGCAGCCCCTTGCGGATCGAACTCCTCTCGCCAGCCGGGCGTCCGCTCGCCGTCACCCAGTCGCTCGAAACCTTCTGGACCAATGGCTACCCCTCCGTCCGCTCCGACATGCGGGGCCGCTACCCCAAGCATTCCTGGCCCGAGGATCCGCTCAGCGCCGCGCCGGTGAAGCCGCGGCGGCTGCGGTAAGGTGCTTGACCTCAAAGGGTGCCGATGCCAAACACCGCGGCAACATGATTGACACCGCCCATATCCGCAATTTCTCCATCATCGCCCATATCGATCACGGTAAATCGACGCTGGCCGACCGGCTGATCCAGCTTTGCGGGGCTGTCGCCGAGCGTGACATGGTCAACCAGATCCTCGATTCGATGGATTTGGAGCGCGAGCGCGGCATCACCATCAAGGCCAACACCGTCCGCCTCGATTACACCGCCAGGAACGGCGAAAAATATGTGTTGAACCTGATCGACACGCCGGGCCATGTGGATTTTGCCTATGAAGTTTCGCGCTCGCTTGCTGCATGTGAAGGCGCGTTGTTGGTGGTTGATGCTTCACAAGGTGTGGAAGCCCAGACGCTGGCCAATGTTTATCAGGCGATCAATGCCAATCTGGAAATTGTGCCCGTCCTCAACAAGGTGGATTTGCCGGCCGCCGAGCCGGAGCGGATCAAGACGCAGATTGAAGATGTGATCGGCATTGACGCCCAGGATGCCGTGCTGATTTCTGCGAAGACGGGGCTGGGTGTGCCGGATGTTCTGGAAGCCATCATCACCCGCTTGCCTGCCCCCAAGGGCGACCGCGATGCGCCACTCAAAGCCTTGCTGGTTGACTCCTGGTATGACGCCTATCTGGGTGTTGTGGTGCTGGTGCGGATCAGGGATGGCGTGCTGAAAAAGGGCATGAGGGTCCGCATGATGGGAACTGGCGGACTTTACAACATCGAACGGGTTGGCGTGTCGCGGCCGAAGAAAGTTGTCGTCGATGAGTTGGGACCGGGTGAAATCGGTTTCTTTACTGGCGCTATCAAGGAAGTGGCAGACACCCGCGTTGGCGATACGATCACTGATGATCGCAATCCGACTGCGCAAGCGCTGCCTGACTTTAAAGCGGCGCAATCCGTGGTGTTTGCGGGTTTCTTCCCGGTTGACGCCTCGGAGTTTGAAGACCTGCGCGAGGCCATGGGCAAGCTGCGGCTGAACGATGCCTCCTTCACCTATGAAATGGAAACCTCGGCTGCCTTGGGTTTTGGTTTCCGCTGCGGCTTTCTCGGCCTGCTGCATCTCGAAATCATCCGTGAACGGATTGAACGGGAATTCAATGTCGAGATCATCACCACGGCACCGTCGGTGATTTACAAAATCAATCTGCGGGATGAGACGCATGTTGACATGCATAACCCGGCCGACATGCCTGACGTGTCAAAAATTCTCAGCATGGATGAACCGTGGATTGAAGCCACGATATTTGTGCCGGATGATTATCTGGGTTCGGTTTTGAAGCTGTGCGAAGATCGCCGTGGCCGCCAGAAGCAGCTGACCTATGCAGGCTCTCGTGCCATGGTGGTTTATGATCTGCCGCTGAATGAAGTGGTGTTTGATTTTTATGACCGGTTGAAGTCGGTCTCCAAGGGCTATGCCTCGTTCGACTACAAGATGACGGATTATGCGCAAGCTGATCTGGTCAAGCTGACGATTTTGGTGAATGAAGAACCTGTGGATGCCTTGTCAATGGTGGTTCACCGCACACGGGCTGAGCAACGGGGCCGCGTCATGTGTGAAAAACTCAAAGACCTGATCCCCCGCCACATGTTCAAGATTCCCATTCAAGCCTCCATCGGCGGCAAAGTGGTGGCGCGTGAAACCTTGTCAGCCATGCGCAAGGACGTGACCGCCAAGTGCTACGGCGGCGATATTTCGCGCAAACGCAAACTTCTCGACAAGCAGAAGGAAGGCAAGAAAAAAATGCGGCAATTCGGCAAGGTCGATATTCCGCAGGAAGCGTTTATTGCGGCGTTGAAGATGGATGAGAATTGAGGGGGGCCGCCGAAGGGACCTCATCCGGCCCGTTGGGCCACCTTCTCCATCTGCGATGGAGAAGGAACTTTATTGATACAGATTTCCACTTTCAAACATCAAGGGGAGATGACCACTGTAGTCCCTTCTCCACGAAGTGGAGAAGATGGCCCAACGGGCCGGATGAGGTCCCTTCAATCTTTCAACACATATTTCCGTATCAGCCAGAAATACAAACCATAAGGCAACAGTCTTGCTGTTTTGAGAATGGCCACAAACCGCCTTGGATAAGCCACTTCGAATTTGCCTTTGGCCAAGCCCTCGATCGTGGCTCTCGCTGCTTCGGCGGGTTCCATGAGGAAGGGCATTTCGAAATCATTTTGGGCTGTCATCGGGGTGCGCACAAAGCCTGGGTTGATGACGCTGATGGCAACGCCATCGCGTTCCAGTTCGGGTTTCAGGCTTTCGGCGAGATTGATCAGGGCGGCTTTGGTGGGGCCATAGGCGGCGGCTTTGGGCAGGCCGCGATAGCCTGAGACTGAGGCAATCCATGACAAGCGTCCGGCCCGCCTTGCCCTGAAAGCTGGCAGGGCAGCGGCAAGCACATGGATGACGCCGAGGTAATTCACTTCATACATGCGCATGAAATGCTCGACGCGGAAATCAGCAGCACTTGCTGGGGTGTAGGTGCCAGCGCCGGCAATGATGAGATCAATGGGGCCATGGGCATTTTCGATTTCAGTAAATGTTGAAGCCACGTCCGCTGCCTTGGTGACGTCCAACGGAAAGATGGTGATCAACGGTTGTTCTCTGGCAACCTCATGCAAGCTTTCAACATTGCGGGCTGAGATCGCAACTTTCACACCTTGGGCCGCTAGTTGCTTTGCAATTTCAGCGCCAATGCCTGTGGACGCGCCAGTGATCCAGACAAGACGCCACGGTAAATTCATGTTCAGATGCCGATGATCGGTTGCAGAATCCGGGCCCAGAAGGATTTGAAGCGGGTTGGGGCTTCGGTGGCAATGAGGCAGATGCAGGCGCAGTCGCTGTCAACAACGGGTTGATGCTCGATGTCCACATCAAGATCGGCCACATCGCCCACGCCATACCGGCCGGTGTGATCGCTGTAGGAGCCGCGCAACACCACCGTCAGTTCCTCACCACCGTGGCCGTGTTCAGGCATTTTTCGCCCTGGTCCAATGCGCAGCAATTGCAAGTGGGTGTTGTTGTTGGATGACAGGGGAATTTCAAAACTGGCCAGACCCGGCCCCTTGGTTTTCCATTTCAGATCATCAAGCGTTTGATTGCCGATGAGGTTGCACAAAACGGCGGGAATGCCTGAGGCGCTGGTGGCAGATGGACGAAATTTGATTGGACTTGCAGAAGTGATCGCATCAAGACTGGCCAACGTGGCGCTGCGGCAGGTGTTGGATACGGCTTTTTCTTCCTGCTGCATCAACAAGCTGCCGCCAAGATTTTCGGCTTGGCGCACGGCACCGCGGCAATCATCACAATAGGCCAGGTGGGTGGCGACGGCAAAGCCATGGGCCTCACCCAAGGTGCCAGCAGCATAGGCGATGATGGTTGCGTCATCCAAATGATGGGCGATGGTCACGATATGGTCTCCAAAAGTTTGCGCATCCGACGATAGGCCAGTCTCATGCGACTCTTTACGGTGCCAAGCGGGATTTGGAGCCGTGTGGCAATCTCGCTTTGGGGCAAATCTTCAACATAGCTAAGCAGCAGTAAAGTCCGTTGCTCTTCGGGAATCTGGGCGAGGGCGCGCGCTACAAAACCATCTTCCTGCAGGCGGCTCATGGCGTCGTCTTGCGCGGGATCGTTGGATTCCGCGTCGTAATCGTCGATGTCGGTGTAAAGTGAGGTCTTCTCGCGGCGCAGGCGGTCGATGCGCAAATTGCGGGCTATGGTGAATATCCAGGTGGACACGCCGCCACGCTCTGGCATGAAAAGCGCGGCCTTTGACCAAACAGTGATCATGGTTTCCTGCACCAGGTCTTCAGCGATTTCAGCTGTGGCACCTTTGCGCATCATGAAACTTTTGACGCGCGGCGCAAACATGTCGAACAGGGCCGCAAAGGCTTCGCGGTCCTTGTTCGTTGCCACACGTTGCAACAATACCACGTCGATTTTGGGCAGTACCTCGCCGATGTTTCCCGTCATGTATGGCACCGACACGTACATGCGGCATTGCTCCGTTGATCCGAACTACGCTTACGCTGTAATGCGGCTGAATGGATCACAGGTGAGGACAAGGCCGTGGCATTACCTACAAACAATTGAACTCTACTTTCTTGTCTTTCGTCTTTTTGTGAGGGCGCTCGCACATAACTTTTTGGATTGTGGTCTTTGTTCCCCACCTCCGCCCTCCGGGCACCTCCTCCCCGCGAAAGGCGCGGGTTGGAGGGTGAAGTTGGAGGCCGGTATTTGATAAGTGCCCTCCACCCCGCCACTTCGGCGGGGAGGAGGTGCCCGGAGGGCGGAGGTGGGGGCAGTTCGTGCAATCTACTGCAACCGCCGTTCAATTTCCTCATTGAACTCCTTGCTGAAAACCTTTTTCTTGCCCTCATAGGCCTCGATCTTGCCCCAGACAATCCAATGGGTTTTGCTTGCGGTAAGGCGACCAAAGGTTTCGGTGCGGGTGTCCCAGGTGCCGCGTTTGCGCGCCTCGGTCCAATGGGTTTCCATTTTTGCCGACAGGGGATCACCCGGTAGAATCGAATAGCTCTCGCGGCCCACGGCTGAGATGGTCATGCCGTGATCTTTAAGTTCCTGGGTGCCGAAGTCATCAATGATTTCGAGGGTCGTGGTGCCGGTTTTCTTGTCAACCTTCACTTCGCGCTTGTGCGAATCCTTCTTGATGATTTTCTGGTTGAGCGGTGCTGCCGCTTCTGCCTCAGCGAACTTGATTTCCGGATCCTTCACATCGCGCTTGCGGACGGGCAAGGAAATCGTGCTGGTGCCGGCATAGAGCGTGAACTTCACCGGTTCTGGCGCTGGCCACATCATGGGGAAATAGCTGGTGGAAATCGACACGCGGACGCGGTGGCCCTTCGGCACTTTCCAGGCTATGTCGTCCAGCTTGATTTTCATCTTGTAGCGTTTGCCGGGTTCCAGTGGTGTGGGATATTCGCGGCTGTCGCGCATGCAGAGATTTTGCAGGTGATAGGTGATGCGCGAGACTTCGCCTGAAGGCCAAACATCGTTCAACCGTATGGCAATATGGGCGACGGGGCGGTCCACGGTGAAGTTCAGGTCAAGCGACGGTGCGCCGACAATTTCCATGTCCTCGACGAGAGCGGGGCTGTCAAAAACCACCGACCCTTCATCATCTTTTTTCTGGTCGCCGGGAAATTCCGGGCCCTGCCAGATGATGCAATATTCACCGCCGTCAAAGCCGGTGTTTTGTGGCGAGGTGAAGGTGAGGCTTTCTTCTTTGGCGGCTTCACGGCCAATGCCTTTTGATGTGAGGTACCAGGTTTTGGTTTCGATATTGCCATAGCCCCAGTAGTTTTCGGCAATCCAGCGGCCTTTGATTTCATCTGGAAATGTGTTGGGCTTGTAGGCATCCATCAGGAAAACCCGGTAATCAGGATCACTGGTCACGCCGGTATTGATGTTCTTGATGTGCTGGTCCCACCAGCGCAGCATTTCCTGCAGGAAACCGATCTGTGGGCCGGGAACGGCAAAATGTGGATATTTGTGGGTCCAGGGTCCGATGATGGCTTTGCGGGGCACGCGCAGGTTTTTCATCAGGCGTGGAACGGCGTTGGAATAAGCATCGTTCCAACCGCCCACCGCCAGCACGGGAATGTTGATCTTGCTCCAGTCCTCGCACACCGAGCCATGTTTCCAATAGGCATCGCGATGCGGATGTTTCAGCCAGTCGATCAACAAGAAAGGTTCATTCTCCAACCGTTGCATCCACATCTTGCGCCACTTTGTACCGACAATCTTGGGGTCAGGCGGCCTTGAGGAATAGGCCAGCATGGTTGCAGCCCAGCCGAGGTTTTCATTGAGCAGGGTGCCGCCCTTGTAGTGGATGTCATCCTCATAGCGGTCGTCGGTGGAACACAGGGTGATGATGGCTTTCAGGGCTGGGGGTTGCAGGGCTGCCACTTGCAGGGCGTTAAAGCCGCCCCAGGAAATGCCGAACATGCCCAACTTGCCATCGCACCATTTTTGTTTGGCGATCCAGGCGATCACTTCGACGGCATCATCGAGTTCCTGTTTGGTGTATTCATCGCGCATTAGGCCGTCACTGTCGCCATTGCCTCGCATGTCAACGCGGATAGACGCATAGCCGTGGCCCGCCAGATAAGGATGGGTCAAGGCATCGCGCGCCACCGTGCCATCGCGTTTGCGATAGGGCAGATATTCCAGCAGGGCTGGCACCGGTTTTTTGGCGGCATCCAGCGGCAACCACATGCGGGCCGCCAGCTTTGAGCCGTCTTTCAGGGGAATGAAAAAATTCTCGGTTTCCTTCACCTTGCGGGGAAAGCTCTTGATCGTCTTCGGTGCCATGATGATCCTGTCTTGCGTCGCGGTGACTATGCCGCAAAACGCCTGATGGCCGCAAGTTTTACTATAATTTCTTTTCAGTTCAATCGGATAACACAATTGCGGTGGGAAATAGATTCCTGAACGGTAGATAAATGGCGTGCTCAGGTTTGGTTCAGAGGGGTTCTCCTAAAACAGAGACATCAAAAGAATACGAACGGGAGAAACAAAATGAACAGAATCGTCAAATTCGCCGCTGCTGCCCTCGCCTTCGGCTTCCTCGCAACTTCAGCCATGGCAGACGATGGCGGCCTTTATGGTGACGATGTTGTGATCACCCCGGTTTCAGTTTCCGCCAACGCCGGTGCTGATGTTTCCGACGTCTATCCTGCCGTCAAGCGCGGCAAGATCATCAGCTTTGCTTCGAAAAAGAAGGCTGGTTCGATCATCATCAACACCAAGACCAATGAACTCTTCTATGTGTTGGGCAATGGCAATGCCGTGAAATACCGCGTCGCCACCGCCAAGAAGGGTTTTGAATGGGCTGGTGTGCACAAGGTTTCCTCCAAAACCCAGTGGCCAGATTGGCGTCCGCCAACAGAAATGCGTGCCCGTCATCCTGAACTGCCTGCCTTCATGGCGGGTGGCCCGAAGAACCCCCTGGGTGCCCGTGCCATGTATCTTGGCTCGTCCATCTACCGCATCCACGGCACCAACGATCCAAAGTCGATCGGCAAAGCCGCTTCTTCAGGCTGCATCCGCATGCTGAACGCTGATGTGACAGAGCTTTATACCTTGGTGAAGGTGGGTTCCGAAGTGACTGTGCTGTAATCGCCATAAGTTGACACACACCGCCGGGTTTGCAGCCCGGCGGTTTTTATAGTGGGTACGGTAGTAAGGATTTTCTATTCTGTTACAGTAACGTTTTCGCGTCCCCCACCTCCGGCCTTCGGCCACCTCCTCCCCG
>JANOVS010000204.1:0-12850 GCA_031417515.1 Hyphomicrobiales bacterium | reverse complement strand
CGCGGGTTGGAGGGTGTGGTTAGATGCCGGTATTCATCAACTGCCCTCCAACCCGCGCCTTTCGCGGGGAGGAGGTGCCCGAAGGCCGGAGGTGGGGGCGGCTGAAAACGCTGCCTACAGCAAGTCCTGCAAATGCGGAATGAGCGGTTTGTCGGCGGGGGGCATGGGGTAGTTGCGGAGGTCTTTGGCGCGGACCCATTTTAGTTGTTGGCCTTCGCTTGACATGACATCGCCTTTCCAGCGCCTGCATACATAAAGCGGCATCAACAGATGGAAATCCTCATAGGCGTGGCTGGCAAAGGTGAGGGGGGCGAGGCAACTTTCCGTCACGTCAATCGAGAGCTCTTCTTTCAACTCGCGGATAAGGGCCAGTTCAGGTCTTTCGCCCGCCTCAACCTTGCCGCCCGGAAATTCCCACAGGCCAGCGAGGTTTTTTCCTTCGGGCCGTTTGGCCAACAGCACACGGCCATCCGGGTCAATCAAGGCGACTGCAACAACCAACAAGAGTCGCATGGTCAACTGCGGTAGGAGCCGTTGATATCGATGTAGCGATGGGTGAGATCGCAGGTCCAGACGGTTGATTTGGCTTTGCCCACCCCCACATCGGCTTCAATCACAATGTGACGGCCTTTCATGTGGGGCATGATGTCGGCTTCCTTGTAGTTGTCATCGCGCATGCCCTTGTTGGCGACTTGAATGCCACCGATGCGAATACGCAATTTGTCACGCACGGCTTTTTCGCCGGCCTTGCCGATGGCCATGACGATGCGGCCCCAATTGGCATCTTCACCGGCAATGGCGGTTTTGACGAGGGGGGAATTTGCAATTGACATGGCGATGCGGTGGGCGGCCTTGGGATTTTCTGCCCCGGTGATGGAAATCTCGATGAGCTTTTCTGCACCCTCACCATCTCTCGCCACTTGCAAAGCGAGGTCATGGCAAACACTGTCCAAGGCTTTGGCAAAAGCCTTGAGCCGCGGGTCGGCAGCGGTTTTCAATCCCGTGGGGGCGGATTTTGCGCCCGTGGCAAACAGCAGCACAGTGTCAGACGTTGATGTGTCACCATCCACGGTGATGCAGTTGAAAGTCTTGGCCACACTTGATGACAGCATGGCTTGCAAGGGTTTTGCCGGAATGGCGGCGTCGGTGAAGATGAACACCAGCATGGTGGCCATGTCGGGCGCGATCATGCCGGAACCTTTGGCGATGCCCTGGATGGTCACGGTTTCCTTGCCCAATTTGGCTTTGGCGATGGAAGCCTTGGCAAAAGTGTCGGTGGTCATGATGGCTTTGGCGGCGGCATCCCAATGGGAGGACGAGGCGGAGGCGACCAGTTCTGGCAAGGCGTTGACGATAAAAGCGGGATTCAGTGGTTCACCGATGACACCTGTTGATGCCTGGAAAATCTCTGATGGTTTCGCTTTGAATTGGGCTGAAGCGGCTTTCGCAACGGCCTTGACCGTGGCCACACCTTTTTTGCCGGTAAAGGCATTGGCATTGCCGGCATTGACCAGCAGCGCCCGGGCCTTGCCCAGTTTCAATCCGGCCTTGCACCAATCCACCGGGGCCGAGCTTGGTTTCGACGTGGTGAGGCAACCTGCAACCGTTGTGCCCGGTGCAAGCAGGGCCAACAGAACGTCCGGCCTGCCCTTGTAGCGGATGCCGGTTTGTGCCGTGGCAAGGCTTACGCCTTCGATGGCTTCCAGCGTCGGAAAGGCTTCCGGCGCCAGGGGTGATACGGGATGCGCCATGGCAATGCTCCGGTGTTGGATTAGCGGGATTAGGGTGTTGCGCCTTCTTCGGGGAGCAACAAATCGCCCTTGCCGTCATCTTCGCTGCCGGGGACGGCGGGCTCTTCGCCAGAGACGTTGGGCTTTTGCTGCTTGTCTTGCAAGGCCTTGCGCTGGATAGCGGCTTCTTCTGCCACTTTTTTCAAGTCCGGATCGACGATTTCAACCTTGGCCACGTCTTTGAGACCTGCCAGGGTTTCCTGGACTTTCTGGCGAACCAGAACGTTGCGGATGGCAGATTTCACTTGGTCATAGGGCTGGGCTGCACCCTGTTTGCGATCTTCAAGGCGGATGATGTGCCAGCCAAAGTCGGTCTTGATGGGGGGCGACACTTCACCCTTCTTCAATTCAAAGGCGGCTTTCGAGAAGGCAGGAACCATTTCAGGTGCCGTGAAATAGCCGAGATCGCCACCATAGTCCTTGGAGCCATCCAGACTATATTGCTTGGCCAGATCTTCAAACTTTTCGCCTTTGCCCAATTTCTCGCCGATTGATTTGGCTTCTTTTTCCGAAGCTACAAGAATATGCCGGGCTCGTACCCGCTCGGTGGATGAAACTTTCTTGGCTTCTTCGTCATAGACGGCGCGGATCTCGGCTTCGGTGATCTTGGGGCTGATGACCTGTGACAGAAAACTGTCACGCAGTGCCTTGGCCTGATAGGCGGCAAGCCTGCGCTTGTAGTCTTCCATATCGGCCACGCCCTGCTTGTTGGCCAGTTGGGCCAGCAGGTGACGTTCCACCAGAAATTCTACCACGAAGGGGTAACGCAGTTTTTTGGGCAGGTTTGGCAATTGGCCTATGACGTCATCAAAAGCCATGCGCACTTCCGATGTGCGAATCTCATAACCGTTGACGATGGCCACAACAGCATTCTCGTCAGCGGGCGGTGCTGGTTCCTGGGCTGTGGCATCGGTCGCGGCATCTTGTGACCGCACAGGCGTTGTTGCCAGCAAGGCAAGGAGAGAAACGGCAAAACCCAAGCATGCTAAAGCTCTAAGAGGCATTTTTGTCATATTCGTCATGAAATCCATCAGTCGTTGATACGGCCACCCGCCGTTCAGAGCGGCTCTTGGTCTTCAAAAAAGGCAACAATGTGCCACAAAAGCCTGAAACCGCGGTGAAAATAGATGTTTTGTCCCAAAAGCTGTTTGACGGGGCGGGGGGGCGAACACAAGGGGGGAGGTGAATCTGTCTCATGCCTGTTGCTTGTCTGCAACAGGCTCAACCCGGGCCTAACACCGGGCCTAACAAAAGAGTAACATTGAAAGCTGGCAAGCCATGCCCTATCTGGCAGTCCAAGGCCGCGTCAACGCCAGATCGCAACACCAGCAATTCGTTCCTCATACAAGGGGCGCGTAACTGGAAATCTGTGTTTTTGATCTGGTGAAGGGCTGGACTTCCGTCCTATAGGGTGTTCGACCCTCGAGACGATTTGAATTTGATTGGGCCAGATGGCCCCACAGGATAACAAGATGCTTGGACTAGGCGCACTGACAAAGAAGATTTTCGGCACCAGCAACGATCGCAAACTGGTGAGTTATCACAAGCGCCTTCCCGCCATCAATGCCCTGGAAACAGAATATGCCGCCCTGAGCGACGATGAGCTGAAAGGCCTGACGGTTCAATTCAGGGCTGAACTGGCTGGCGGCAAATCCATCGACGACCTGCTGGCCCCGGCGTTTGCGGCGGTGCGTGAAGCGGCCAAGCGCTCCTTGGGGCTGCGGCCGTTTGATGTGCAGTTTCTGGGCGGCATGGTTTTGCATGAGGGTAAAATCTCTGAAATGAAAACCGGCGAAGGCAAAACGCTGGTTGCCACGTTGCCGGTTTACCTCAATGCGCTTGCGGGCAAGGGTGTGCATGTGGTGACCGTCAATGATTATCTGGCCAAACGTGACGCCACCTGGATGAGCAAGGTTTACAGTGCGCTTGGCCTGACAACCGGCATTATTGTGCATGGGCTTTCAGACGATGAACGGCGTCAGGCCTATGCCTGCGATGTGACCTACGCCACCAACAACGAGCTGGGTTTCGACTACTTGCGCGACAACATGAAATATCAGTTGCAGGAAATGGTGCAGCGCGGCCACAATTTTGCGATTGTCGATGAAGTTGACTCCATTCTGGTGGACGAAGCGCGCACACCGCTGATCATTTCTGGCCCGGTTGATGACAAGTCAGAACTCTACAATACGCTTGACCAATATATTCCTGTCCTGGCACGCGAAGACTATGAACTGGATGAAAAGCAGCGCTCGGTCACCTTGACGGAGCAAGGCAACGAACATCTTGAACAGTTGTTGATGGCGGCTGGTGTGCTGAAAGGTGCCTCGCTCTATGACGCTGGAAACGTAACGATCGTGCACCATATCCAGCAGGCGCTTCGCGCCCATACGCTGTTCCAAAAGGAAAAGGACTACATCATCAATGAAGGCCAAGTGGTGATCATTGATGAATTCACGGGCCGCATGATGCCGGGTCGGCGTTTCTCCGAAGGTTTGCACCAGGCGCTGGAAGCCAAGGAACATGTGGCGGTGCAGCCGGAAAACGTGACGTTGGCTTCGATCACCTTCCAGAATTATTTCCGGCTTTATGGCAAACTTGCGGGAATGACCGGCACGGCCTTGACCGAGGCCGAGGAATTCATGGACATCTACAATCTTGATGTGATGGAAATACCCACCAACGTGACGGTGGCCCGCAAAGATGAAGATGATGAAGTCTACCGGACGGAAAAAGAAAAGTATGAATCAATCGCTGTCACCATTCGTGATGCGCGAACCCGCGGCCAGCCGGTGCTGGTGGGCACCACGTCGATTGAAAAATCCGAAGTCCTGTCGGGCATCTTGAAGGCCCAGGGTTTTGAACACAATGTTTTGAATGCCCGCTATCATGAGCAGGAAGCCAGCATCATTGCGCAAGCCGGTGTGCCCGGTGCCGTGACCATTGCCACCAACATGGCGGGCCGTGGCACGGATATCAAATTGGGTGGCAACCTCGAAATGCGGATTGTGCTGGAACTTCCTGATGTGCCCGAAGGGGCCGAACGGCAGAAACGCATTGCCGTGATTGAATCCGAGGTTGAAGCCAACAAGAAAATTGTGGTGGCGGCGGGCGGGCTTTTCGTCATCGGCACGGAACGCCATGAAAGCCGTCGCATTGACAACCAGTTGCGTGGCCGTTCAGGCCGTCAGGGCGATCCCGGACGCTCACGTTTCTATTTGTCGCTTGAAGATGACCTGATGCG
Source organism: Hyphomicrobiales bacterium (assembly GCA_031417515.1). GTDB lineage: Bacteria > Pseudomonadota > Alphaproteobacteria > Rhizobiales > Aestuariivirgaceae > Aestuariivirga. The sequence goes on along the minus strand of JANOVS010000204.1, from coordinate 7,816 downwards.
GATTTTTGGTTCCGACAGGCTTGACAGCATGTTGCAAAAGCTTGGCCTGAAAGAGGGTGAGGCGATCATCCATCCGTGGATCAACAAGGCGCTTGAGAAGGCCCAACAGAAAGTTGAAGCGCGCAATTTCGACATGCGCAAGAACATCCTGAAGTTTGACAACGTCATGAATGACCAACGCAAGGTGATCTTTGAGCAGCGTATCAGCCTGATGAATGGATCGGAGATTCCTGAAACCATTGACGACATGCGGCATGACAGCATCAATGAGCTGGTGGCAAAGCACATTCCTGAAAACGCCTATGCCGAGCAGTGGGATGCCGCAGGTTTGCGTGAAAAACTGCGTGAAGTCATCGCCATTGATTTTCCAGTGGATGAGTGGGCCAAGGAAGAGGGCATTGCCGACGAGGAAATCCGCGAGCGCGTTACGACTTCCGCCGACACGTTATACAGCGGCAAGCGCGAGAAATACGGCAAGGACATCATGGATCAGGTGGAGAAGACAGTCATTCTCCGCACCCTGGACCGCCTGTGGCGTGACCATATCGTTACCGTGGATTATCTGCGCCAGGTGATTTACCTCAGGTCCTATGGTCAACGTGATCCGCTGAACGAATACAAGACCGAAGCTTTCAACCTGTTCCAGGCTTTGGTCACGGGTTTGAAGGCTGCCGTCACTTCACAAGTCATGCGGGTGGAAGTGCAGGCTTCGGATGGCACCGAAGGAGAAGACGATTTCTTCGATGATGAAGATGACCTGCCAGAAATGGAGGCCCATCACATCGACGCCACAACAGGTGAAGATGAGTTGGGTGGGGTTGCCTTGGCATTGTCGCCACTGCCGCCTGCGAAAGCAGCCAAGAAGTCTGCAAAGTTCAATCCGAAAAAACCCGAGACCTGGGGCAAAGTCGCCCGCAATGATGAATGCCCCTGTGGTTCAGGCAAGCGGTACAAGCATTGCCATGGGGCTTATGTTTGAGCGTCCTTGCTGTGTCTCCCCACCTCCGCCCTTCGGGCGGAGGTGGGGACTGCATTTGCAGGAACTCTAACTCTATCTCACCTTCAAAGCATCGGCCAGCCTGGCTTTGGCGCTGCCGGGTTGCAGGGGTTTTTGTTGGGACTCGTGGGGTTTCCAGGCCAGGGCCCAGGCGATATCAAGGGTTGCGGCAATGCGGCCGCCTGGATTGCTGAAATCGCGGGTGTAGGTTTCGGCGACTTTCAACAGCATACGGCGGGAAGAAAATTTGCTGTTGCGGCCCAAGAGGCAATTGCTGAAGCCTGACAGTTTGACCTCGCGCATCAGGGAAAGTGCATCGGTATAGTGCAGGGTCAGGCGGTCGGTGTCAGCGACAGGCAAGGCAAGACCGGCCCGTTGCAGAAGTCCACCCGCTTCCCGAAGATCAATCATCGGGGCCACTCGGGGGCTGGCACCACCGGTCAATTCCTGTTCTGCCATCAGCCAGCATTCGCGCAATTCGCGCAAGGTGTCGCCTGCAAAAAAACAAAACAAGGCAAGCCCATCGGGTTTCAGGGCAAGGGCAATCTGCACCATGTATCCCGGCACGTCGTTGATAGCGTGAAGGTCGAGCAAGCTGATAGCGGCATTCAGTGATTGGGGTGCCAATGCGAGATCATCTTCGGCACTTGGCTCTCGGGCCAGCAACCTGCCGAATTTGGCGGTGGAAGCCAAATGGTTTGCCAGTGCTTCATGACGGGGTGCGATCAACAGGGCCGCATCGAAATGGCGGTTGATAACCTCAAGGCGGTCGGACAATTCATCGGCAATGCGCTGGTCGAGCAACTCAAGTCCATCGCCTCTCGCCTTGGCTTGGCGGGTGAGATAAAGTTGGCGGTCAAAGATCAGAGGTGCAAATTGCATGGAAGAGCCGATAGCCGATAAACCGCAAGTGCTCCAGTGCAGTTTGATGCTGGGCAAGGCCGTTTGGCAGGATGTGGTGGACTGGGTGACGCCGCCTTTGTGTTTGCAATGTCAGGCCGCGATCACGCGGGGGGCTGCCTTGTGTGCCACGTGCTGGCAGAAACTGACATTGCTCGATGAGCCGGTTTGCGATGCAATTGGCATTCCCTTTGCCTTTGACGAAGGTGAGGGTGCACTTTCGCCCGCGGCCATTGCTGATCCACCGCAGTGGGACAAGGGACGTGCGGCGGTGGCGTTTGATGATCATTCGAAACATCTGGTCCACCTGTTGAAATATCGTGATGTGCATGAAGCGGGATTGGCGATGGCGCGGATGATGGTGGGGGCGGGGCGCAGTCTTCTGGCTGATAGTGATGTGATCATTCCGGTGCCCTTGCATCGCCTGCGGCTGTGGCGACGGCGTTTCAACCAGGCGGCATTTTTGGCCATGCAAATTGCTGAACTATCCAAGCTGGAATGCCTGACTGATGTGCTGTTGCGGCAGCGACCGACAACGCCGCAGGTGGGCCTTGACGCTGATCAACGCAGGCGCAATGTGCGCGCAGCCTTTGCCGTTTTGCCTGACCGGAAGGCGGGGATTGAAGGCAAAACCATTTTGCTGGTAGATGATGTGCGCACCACGGGGGCAACCTGCAATGCCTGTGCCGCTGCCCTGAAAAATGCTGGCGCTGCCCGGGTGCATGTTCTCAGCTTTGCCCTTGTTTTGGAACCGACACGATTGCATATTGAGGCTTGAGGAAAAGCAGATGCCAGAAATCACGATTTATACCACACCGTTCTGCCCCTATTGCAACATGGCCAAGGGCCTGTTGCGGAAGAAGAACGCCGCATTTACAGAGATTGATGTGAGTGACGACTCCCGCAAACGATTGGCCATGACCGAACGGGCCAAGGGTCGCCGCAGTGTGCCACAGATATTCATTGGGGCTGCCCATGTGGGGGGCTGCGATGATCTGCATGCCTTGGAAAGTCAGGGCAAGCTTGACGGGATGTTGGTGGCGTGATGACAAAGATTGCTGTGGTGCAAATGCGCTCCACCACTGATATGGCGCGCAATTTGAGGGATGCAATGGCATTGGTGCGTGAGGCTGCTTCGCGCGGTGCCACTTATGTGCAAACGCCGGAGGTCAGCAATGTTTTTGAACCCGACAAGGATCGGTTGAAAGCCATCGCCATGACGCCGGAGCGGGATATTTTTGTGGCCGGCTTTTCTGACTTGGCGAAAGAACTTGGCATTCACTTGCATGCGGGATCGCTTGCGCTGAATGCGGGCGGCGAGAAATTGGCCAATCGGAGTTTTCTGTTTGGTCCGGATGGCAGGGTTATCGCGAACTATGATAAGATTCACTTGTTCGACATTGATTTGCCTTCGGGTGAAAGCTACCGGGAATCTGCGACCTATAATCCCGGTGAAGTTGCTGTCACGGCGCAATTGCCGGATTTCAAACTGGGCCTTGCCATTTGTTATGACATGCGTTTTCCAAGGTTGGCGAATACGCTGGCCAATGCCGGGGCGAATGTTTTGACTTATCCGGCGGCCTTTACGGTGCCAACAGGTCAGGCCCATTGGCATGTGTTGTTGCGGGCCAGGGCGATTGAAACCGGGAGCTTCGTTCTGGCGGCGGCGCAAGGTGGCACCCATGATTCAGGCCGTGCGACGTATGGCCATTCGATTGTGATTTCACCGTGGGGTGAAGTGCTGGCGGAGGCTGGCGATGATCCCGGGGTTCTGGTGGTGGATATTGATCCCGCTTTGTCTGCTGCAACACGCGCCCGCATTCCAGCGCTGGTGCATGCCCGTGACTTTGCCTTGAAGCAGGTATGAGATGATCCGTTATGACCTCATCTGCGAAAAGGGCCATGAATTTGATGGCTGGTTTTCCAACAGCGATGCCTATGACAAACAGGTGAAGCGCCACTTGGTTGAATGTGTGGTGTGTGGTTCTTTGCGGATTGATAAGCAGATCATGGCGCCGGGCATTCCTTCCAAGGCCAACCGCAAATCAGAAGCGGCGACACCCATGGTGGCAGGCCCAGTTGATCCCCGTGCACAAGTGATGTTGCAAATGATGCGCGAGTTTCGTGCCCATGTGGAAAAGACCACTGAAAACGTCGGCACCAACTTTGCCGAGGAAGCCCGCAAGATCCACTACAACGAAACCAAACAACGCGGCATCATCGGCCACGCGACTGCTGATGAGGCGCGAGAACTGTTGGAAGAAGGGATCGAGGTGCATCCCCTGCCGGTGTTGCCAGAGGACGGGAATTGATTTTCGTGGCAAAAATTGCTATCACTTGCAAATGAACAAAGCGCAAGAAATCTCCATTGCTTTGACACCCGAGATGAATGCCCTGTTGCAGGAGGTGGTTGCGTCGGGGCAATATGATTCAGCTAGTTCGGTGGTTGATGAGGCGCTGGGTGTTTGGCAGGAAATGCAATGGCACAAACAGCTAACTTCAGAACAGCTAAGGGCATTGTATGAAGAAGGCATTGCGTCCGGTCCTTGCAAAGAACTGAACTTCGAGAAGCTTAAAGCCGAGTTGAATGCAGAGTATGACAAAAAGCAAAGATTGACTGGTGTTGCGTGACCAAAATTTTCTACGCGGTCAAATACAGGCCCGCAGCAAATAGAGATATTCGACATATTTGGGAAACCATCGCTGAGCACAACCGGGACGCTGCTAACAGGGTTTTCGACGGCTTGAACCTCCGCGCAAGCCGGCTTAGCGAATTTCCGTTTTAAGGTGTTGCAAGGCAGGATTTGGGTGATGGTGCGAGAATCTTGATCGAGAGAAGCTATATCATTCTGTATCGTGTCACAGAGCATCAAGTGGATGTGATACGCATTGTTCATGGTGCCATGGACCTGACAAAACTTGTCAGCTGAGTTGGCGAAGAAGCCCGCAAGATCCATTACAACGAGGTGGAACAACGCAGCATCATCGGCCAGGCCACGCCAGATGAGGCGCGGGAACTGGTGGAAGAGGGGATCGAGGTGCATCCGCTGCCGGTGTTGCCGGAGGATGGGAATTGAGGTTGGTGTTGAAACATGGTATGAAGGCAGGATGAGCGAAGTCGAAAAAATGTCAATTGTACTCCCCAAAGCCATGAATGATATGGTGAGCGAAGCTGTGAAAAGCGGGCGTTTTGCAACTGCCAGTGAAGTGATCAGTCAAGCGCTTCGCGATTGGGACAAGTATGAAAAGGCCAAAGCAGCGGCTTTGGAGGATATGCGAAGCTTAATCCAAGAGGGAATAGACAGCGGTCCTGGTGAAGAATGGAATGCAGAGAAATTCAAGCAAGAGCTTCATGCTGAGTTTGCTGCAATAAACAAACTCAGGGAAACTGCGTGAATTCCGTCATCTTCAGGGTCATCCTGCGACCGCAGGCCAAACGTGACCTTCGGAAGATTTGGCTTAAAATAGCCAGAGAAAATCTTTCGGCAGCAGACCGCTTTCTTGCAAAAATCGATGGCCGGGTTCTGAGCCTGACGGAATTTCCAGAACGTGGAGCAGTTCGCAATGACGTATCTGACGGATTGCGCATGCTCATAGAGGGAAATTATTTGATTTTCTATCGGACGAAAACGCGCAACGTCGAAATCCTGCGGGTCGTCTATGGGTCACGGGACCTCACAAAACTATTCGGTTGAATTTCCAAACTTTCTCTTTCGTGAAAGCGAAAGTTGAGGCTGGATGAAGGGCTTGATTTCCCCGCAACAGGTGACAAGTCCGTGGCGGGATTCAGAACCCACGCTTCAAGTCCGATTTCAATCTGTTGGAATCACCTGAAGTTGACATCCAGATCAACACGTCGGTGATCAATCTTATGATGCTGACAACGCCAACCGAAATCCAGTTGGACATTCCTCTTTGCTGTCGCGCATGGTGGAGATGGGCATCTTCTTCATTTTGGATTGACTGTATGAGTTTGTGCAATTCCTTGTCTCGCGAGTTGAGGTAGGTCAATTGGTCAACCAGATGGTCGTGCACGGCGCTTTCGACAGCTTCTGTGCATGTCCAAATCATTTTCTTGCCAAGAAGTGCCGTCGCAAAGCCCAACCCCCAACCACCAAATGACCAAAGGAAAAGCAGGCGGCAGGGTTTGGCTTGGCAAGGAAGCATGGCCTCGGCAAACAGCCGATGATGCCCGATTTCATGGCTCTGCATTTCGGTGAGTTTAGCAACAATTTCTGGATAGAAGATTTTGGCAATTGAGATTTGTGCACCATAAATCTGGATGGCTCCGTGCTCGCCTGCATGGTTGACCTTCAGGATGCGCGCAATGATCTGACTTTGTCTGTCAGTCAAACAACCTTCTCCCCCACCACCATGTAATTCACCCCCAGATCGTTCGATCTTCGCCATTCTCCTGAAAGGGGGTGGTATGTTACTCCGCTCTTGGCTTTGATTGTGGTACCATTGGCGCTCATCCAGGTTTCCAGTTCTTCTGGCGTGATGAATTTTTCCCAGTGGTGGGTGCCTTTTGGCAGCCAGCCGAGGATGTATTCTGCGCCGATGATGCCCAGTGCGAAGGATTTCATGGTGCGGTTCAGGGTGGCGACGAACATCAGGCCGCCGGGTTTGAGCATGGTGCAGCAAGTGGCGGTGAAAGCCTGAGGGTCGGCGACGTGTTCGATGACTTCCATGTTGAGGATGATGTCAAATTTTTCATCTGCCGCAGCCAGGTCTTCGGCCAAGCCTACGCGGTAGTCGATTTCAAGTTCCATTTCGCTGGCGTGCACGGATGCGGTCTTGATGTTTTTTTCCGAGGGGTCAACACCGACGACAGTTGCGCCCAGCCGTGCCATGGGTTCTGACAGCAAGCCACCGCCGCAGCCGATATCCAGCAAGCGGAGTCCGGCAAAAGGTTCGCGTACAAACGGATCACGACCGAGGCGGGCTGTGACTTGTTCCTTGATATAGCTCAAGCGCACGGGGTTGAAGACATGCAGCACGCCGAATTTGCCCTTGGGGTTCCACCATTCCGCTGCCATTTTGGAAAATTTTTCGACCTCCGCCGGATCAAGGCTGGCGGGTGAGGGAAGTGGCGCGGCAGAGCCCATTGTGGTTGTATCGATTGTCATCAAGTTTGTGACCCTAATTTTGGGTTCCTTATATTGCATCGGCGGGTATCGTCCACTATGAGAACGCAAACGCCGCACCGGGGGATTACACCGCCTGAGATTATTTGGCGGAACAGCAATGTTCCGGTAGGTTTGGCTTTGGACGAGTCGGGAAGTGAAGATGGGCCGTTTGGTCATGAAATTTGGTGGCACGTCGGTTGCGAATGTTGATCGCATCCGCAACGTGGCGCGCCATGTGGAACGGGAAGTGAAGGCAGGCAATCACGTGGCGGTGGTTGTATCCGCCATGGCTGGCACCACTAATCAATTGGTGGACTGGTGCCGCGAGGCTGCCGCCATCCATGATGCCCGGGAATATGATGCCGTGGTTGCCACAGGCGAACAGGTTACGGCGGGGCTTCTGGCAATTGTCTTGCAGGACATGGGCATCCCCGCCCGGTCGTGGCTGGGCTGGCAGGTGACAGTGAAAACCGATGGTGTGCACGGCTCTGCCCGCATTACAGACATTGAAGCTGATGAAATCAGGAAGCGCATGGAGCAAGGACAGGTTGCTGTCATTGCTGGTTTCCAGGGCATTGGCCCTGACAAGCGCATTTCCACACTGGGGCGCGGAGGATCAGACACATCGGCCGTTGCCGCTGCTGCGGCACTTGATGCGCGTTGCGATATCTATACGGACGTTGATGGTGTCTACACGGCTGATCCGCGGATCGTCACGGCGGCCCACAAGCTTGACCGGATTTCCTATGAGGAAATGCTGGAACAGGCTTCGCTGGGTGCCAAGGTTTTG
>JANOVS010000203.1:0-3774 GCA_031417515.1 Hyphomicrobiales bacterium | reverse complement strand
AGCGCAACTTGTTGAAAGAAAGCGGGGTTCCAGCTCGCACTCCGCAAGGGCTACGCTTGGCTGGAAAGACGGACTTTGGGAGTACTTACGGCAATCCATAAGTTTCCCCGGACACTCGTACTCTTTCGCGGGAATGACGGTGCGCGTGGGTTGATGGTTCAAACTAACCCGGAGCCGCTCTAACTCACATTATTCGGCAACTCGCTCTCCCGCTTGGCAATAAACTCCCGCAATCCCTCGGCAACACCTTCATCCATCTTCGGCTTCTCGTAGGCGGCAAGCATGGCGCGGGCCTTGTCGCGGCCGCGCGTGTCATGATCCTTCGCACCTTCTGCCGACCATTGTTCATACGGATTGAAATCCATGACCGAAGGCATGAAGAAGGCTTTTTCGAAATGTTCGAGGGTGTGGGCGGTGCCGAGGAAATGTCCCTGTGGACCGACTTCCCGCACTGCCGCCATGGCTTCCTTGAAATCATCGAACGTCAAGCCACCGGCATACTTATACCAGCCCACCAGTTGTTCAGCATCGGTAACAAATTTTGAATAGCCGCAGGCCAAACCCGCCTCCAGCCAACCCGCCACATGCCAGATGTAATTTGCACCAGACAAGATTGCCGCATGCATCAGCATGTTGGACTCGTAACCCGCTTGTGCATCATTAAGTTTTGAGCCGACATGAAACCCGGAGGTACGCCACGGCAGATTATACTTCCGCGCCAACTGCCCCATGACAAACATCATTTGCGCGGCTTCCGGTGTGCCACCCATGGGCGCACCAGTCTTCATATCCACCGTCACCATGAACTGGCCATAGAGACAGGGCGCACCTTCTCGCACCAGCTGGGTGAACGCCACACCTGCCAAGGCTTCGGCATTGACTTGCGCCACGGCACCAATGGCTGATGCAGAAGTAGAAGCACCACACAGGGCAAAAGGTGCTGCAATAATCGGTTGATTATTCGAGGCATAGACCCGCATGGCATCCAGCATTGTCTGGTCCCAGACCAGCGGCGAATTGCAATTGGTGATCGACACCACAACTGTATTATCCCGAACGAATTCATCGCCAAAAACAATCCCGGCCATTTTCATCACATCCTCAGCCCGCTCCCGCGACGTCACAATGCCCATGAAAGGCTTGTCACTATAGGTGAGCGCAGAATCGATGATGTGCAAATGCCGCTTCGGCACAGCGATCTCCATCGGTTCACAACAGATTGATGATGCCGAATGCAGGGCGGGCAACATCTGCGCCAGCTTGTGAAAATTATTCAAGTCATCAAGCGAACCATAGCGCCTGACATTATCCAGATCGCGCACATAGGGTGCCCCATACATCGGCACGAAGATCTGGTTCCTGCCGCCAACCCTGACGGTGCGTTCCGGGTTCCGCGCATGCAATGTGAATTCTGCCGGAACCGTTGAAATCAATTGCATCAACAAGCCACGATCAACCCGCACCCGCGTACCCCGCACATCCGCCCCCGCCGCTTTCCACATGGCAGGCGCCTGGTCATCGCGGAATTCACAGCCCACTTCTTCCAGAATTTTCATCGACTCATCGTGGATCAATTCCACAGCTTCATCCGGCAATAATTCATAGGTTGGAATGTTGCGCACCAGCGTGGGAAAAGACAACATCGGTGCGCCCCGCAAAGCCCGTCTGCCATCCCGGCCACCGGCCCGGCGATGCTGTGGTGAGGCAGATTGATCAGTCATGGCGTGAACTCCGGTTGCCGTGGCATCATGCGGGCAGTCTGCGGCACTTGCAGCAACAAAAACGGCGTAATAGTCCACGACGGCGCAACCTCTACAACATGTTGACGCAAAGCCGGCTTTCACCCACACTGCACATGGGGACTTTGCGCGAAACCTGTGGGGATAAAAGCCGGGACAGCGTTGGGGCAATCAAGCACATCATATCGTCTGCTTCACCCCGAAGCAGCAGGGAGCGCCAATATGGCTAATACGAAACACAGTGAGGACAAAAAAATCCTCCACTCCATGGGCTATGCCCAGGAGCTGTCACGAAGCATGAGCAAGTTCTCGAACTTTGCAATTTCATTCTCGATCATTTGTATTCTTTCAGGTGGTATCAATTCTTTCGCACAAGCCACGTCGTCGATTGGTGGTGCAGGTGCTGGCATTGGCTGGTTGGTGGGTTGTGTCGTGTCGGGCATGTTTGCCCTGGCCATGGCGCAAATCGCGTCGGCTTATCCAACAGCGGGCGGCATCTATCATTGGGCTTCAATCCTGGGCGGTCGTAGCTGGGGTTGGTTGGCTGCCTGGCTGAACCTTTTCGGTTTGATCACCGTTCTTGGTGCCATCAATATCGGTACAGCGTTCTATTTTGCTGGCACCTTTGGTCCTTCAATGGGCTTCACGGGTGGTACACCGGGCCAGATCGTAGGCTTTGTAGCCTTGATCACCATCGCACAAGCTTTGCTGAATCATTTCGGTATCAAATTGACAACGATGCTGACTGACATTTCCGGCTACATCATTCTTGTCACAACTGCGGCATTGGTTTTGGCCTGTTTGTTCCTGGCTCCGTCGCTGGACTTCTCGCGCCTCTGGACCTTCACCAACTTCTCAGGCGAAGCTGGTGGAAACGTATTCCCACAGTCAGACAACATGGGCTATCTCTTTCTGCTCTGCTTGCTGCTGCCAGTTTACACCATTACCGGTTACGACGCTTCCGCCCATACGGCAGAAGAAACCGTTGATGCGGCCCGATCCGTGCCAAGAGGCATTGTCAGTTCAGTGATCTGGTCTTCGCTTGCAGGCTGGATCATGCTTTGCGCCATCGTGCTCGCCATTCCTGATATGGCAGTTGGTGCCAAGCAAGGCTGGGGCGTGTTCTTCGAAACCATGAACGCTATTCTGCCTTCATGGCTGAAAACGCTGATTTACCTGGGCATCTTGATCACGCAATTCCTGTGTGGTCTGGCCACCGTGACCAGTGCATCGCGTATGTTGTTTGCCTTCTCGCGTGACGATGGCATGCCAGTTGGTTCCAAAGCTCTTGCAACGGTATCAACCAAATGGCGCACACCAGTGAATGCCATTTGGACAGCGACAGTGTTGACGATCCTCTACGTGTTCCTCGCACAGTTCGTTTCAGTCGGCGGCACCAACATTTACACCATTGTTGTGAACTCAACCCTGGTGTTCCTGTTCCTGTCTTTCTTGATCCCAATCGTTTTGGGAATGCTGACCATTGGCACCGCCAAATGGCCAGAAGCTGGTCCATGGGATTTGGGTACAGGCCTGTTCAAGCTGGTGAGCTTCCTGTCCATTATCGGCATGGCCATCATCTTCTACATTGCCATCCAGCCACCAAACGGAACGGTGTTGTACATTGTGATTGGCTTCCTGATCCTCGCCGCAGTGTTGTGGTTTGGCGTCGAGAACAAGCGCTTCAAAGGCCCACCGATCGGCGAAGAAATCAAACGCCGCCAAGCCGAGATTGCCAAGAAAGAAGCTGTGTTCGGCGAAGCTTGAGATATCTACCGTGAATAGGAAAGGGCGGCTCCGAGGAGCCGCCTTTTTTGTTTGTACCCAGCCAAACTTTGGCCTGTACTTCAAAAGTAATATTAACCGCCATAAGTTTTGACCCGTCGTCTGCTTCCCTTAAAGGGCAGGTAAATCGAATGTGGCAACCAAGGGACCTCATCAGCCCTTCGGGCAGCTTCTCCAAGGGAGAAGCGACTTGCTGCAAAAGCTCCCCAAACCATCAGTTTTGAGGGAGGTCTACCACCGAGTCGCTTCT
>JANOVS010000202.1:0-5634 GCA_031417515.1 Hyphomicrobiales bacterium | reverse complement strand
CGGGAGGTGCGGCCCTCCTGAATAACCGGGATGAAAATAGAAAAGGGGCACATTCGTGCCCCCTCAAACGCGATTCCCCTGCCTCCATTGCTCATGATCCCGTTGTGTGGAATTAGGTTTTGGCTCGCTTCGGCTCAACGGCAAACGGGCTGAGGCCGAGCCACGATTGCATGGTGGCGGCGATCTTGCGGTCACCCGTGAGTGTGACGCGCTGACGCTCGCGTTCGACTGTGGTGAGGCCCATCCAGATGGCCGTCATCGTCCGCAGGTCCGTCGAAACATAGAGATCGACATCGAAACCAGGATCGGACCAGCAGAGATCGACATCACCATCCGGCTCGATCACGAGCCACCACAGTCGCTTCGATGCGGGTAGCTCGGGATACAGAAACTGGACCACCGTGCGTCGTGCCGGTAGCGGCTCCGGATTGAGGTTGCGGCGCATGTCCCACATGAGCAGCGACGGATCAAGATTTTTGAGTGAAAGATTTGATTCAACCCAGCGCTGGCCCCAAATGCCGAGTCCCATGACGAGGGGTCGCAAATCCTCTCCTGCTGCCGTGAGAAGATAGTCGGTCACGCCCTTCCTGTTGGGTGTTGCCCGAATGACGCCTGCGATTTCCAGCTCCTTCAGGCGTTTTGACAGCAGGGATGGTGACATGCGGGGTACACCGCGACGCAGCTCGTTGAAGCGGGTTGTGCCGCACAGCAATTCCCGCATGACCAGCGCGGTCCACCGGGAGCAGAAAATTTCGGCGGCCATGGCGACCGGGCAGAACTGCCCGTAACTTGCAGAATTGAGCATGTAGTCCTCGTTTCACCTGCCCCCCGGATTCAGGCTAGCACCATCGACGCATTCTCGACAGTACAAATACTGTACCAATAAAGTTGTGTTTTTCGGGAGCAGATAAGCAACCAGTACAGATGCAAGACTGGTCTTGCCGGAAAAACGGGTTCAACTTGTGTGTCAATACAGGAGGTAAGTCCCATGAATACTGTTACAAATTTGAAACCCGCAAAACCTGATTATATCCGGACCGTAGACATGTTGGGAAAGGACTTCGCATCTCGGGCCGCCACTGCAGATGAGACTGACAGCTTCGTATCGGAGAACTACAATACCCTGAAAACTTCAGGACTCTTTGAAGCAGGTGTGCCGGTGGAACTGGGTGGGGGCGGCGCTGACGTTGCCGAACTTGCGGGCCTGCTGCGCACCATGGCTCACTATTGTGGTTCAACAGCACTGGCATTTGCCATGCATACCCAACAGGTGGCCATTCCGGCCTGGCGCTGGCAACACCAAAAGCTTGCAGCAACAGAACCTCTGCTCAAACGCATTGCGACCGAGAAGATTATCGTCATGACCAGTGGTGGCTCCGACTGGATTGCCGGTTCCGGCAAAGCCGAACGTGTCGAGGGTGGATACAAGATCACGGCGCGAAAAGTCTTCGCTTCAGCTTCACCTGTTGGCAGCCTCTTGATGACCAGCGCTGTTTTGGCGGAAGCTGGCGAAGTGCCGATGGTTTTGCACTTTGGCATTCCCATGAATTCGCCCCATGTTCGTATTGATCCCGTTTGGAAAACCATGGGCATGCGCGGCACCTCATCACATGACGTGGTGATTGACGGCCATGTGGTGCCTGATGCTGGCATTGCCTTGAAACGCAAAGCTGGGGAATGGCATCCGCTTTTTCATATTATTGCAACCATTGCCATTCCACTGATCTACAGCGTTTATGTTGGTGTGGCGGAAAACGCCCGCAGCATTGCGGTGGAACTCGCAAGGAAGCGCCGCAATGACCACCACATCACAAATCTTGTTGGTCAAATGGATACCGAGTTGTGTGGCGCAAGGCTGGCCCTCCAACACATGTTGGATGTGGTGGCGCGCAATGCGCCGTCGGCTGAATCTGTCAACGACGTCATGATGGGGCGCAGGCTTGTGGCCGTTCATGCCATCAAGGCAGTTGAGTTGGCAATGGAGGCCGCAGGTGGCGCTGCATTTTATCGCGCTTCAGGGTTGGAACGCTGTTTCCGCGACATTCAAGGTGCGCGTTACCATCCCATGCAGCAAGGCCAGCAGGCCGAGTATGCCGGGGCCATGGCCTTGGGCCTGCCGGTCGACAGGATCTACTGATCCGGTCTTATCGACCTTGCAGCGGCAAAAAGGGCCGTGATCAATGGCGATTGCGGTTCCCGGTCTACGGCAACCAGACCAACCTTGTGGCTGACAGTTGGTTCTGCAAGCGGAACGGCAACGACGCCTTCAAGGGCACCCAGGGCATTTTTGAAATAATCCGGCATGATCGAACAGAGGCCCATGCTTTTGACGGAGGAAATCAGGTTCATGATGGAGTTGGTTTCGAGCCGTGCGGTGGGTTGCACTTTGGCGGCGGCGAAGGCGCGGTCGATGATGCGGCGGTTTTGCATATTGGGGGTGAGCAGGCAAAGCGGTTGTTGAGCTGCTTCAAACCAGGTGACCGTTGGCCGAGAGGCGAGGGGGTTGGTTTCGTCTACAAACAGGCAATAGTTTTCCCGGTAAAGCTCCGCCTGCATCAGTCCTTCGACGGGTTCATTGTCGAGATAGGTGATGCCGGCTTCAATGGAAAAATCACTCAGTGCACGGATGATATCCTCTGACGAATGGGAGAGGATGGTAAAATCCACCGCCGGATGTGCCGCATTCATGGCCTTGGTGAGCAACGAGGCTTTCGGCAGGGCAGAGGGGATGACGCCGAGAACCATGCGACCGACCAATTGGCCCTTCTTGCCCTTGATGCTGGAAAGTTCTGATTGCAGGGAATGCCAGTTGTCGAGAATGAGATGGGTCCACTTCAACACCCTTTCACCTTCCGGTGTGAGGCCGATGTAGCGCTGGCCCCGCTCCAGCAGGGGTACGCCGAGTTCCTGTTCCAACTGGCGGATCCGGCCTGATAGAGTGGGCTGGGTGATGTTGCAGGCCGTTGCCGCTCGCGTGAAATGCTTCTCGCGGGCCAACGCTGCCAGATATTGTAATTGGCGAATGTCCATGGAAGCACAATAACTTAGCTTGGCTCTTCCGGCATGGTCCAAAATAATAAAACCTATGTTAGGAAAATAATGCTTGACACCGCGCGGTCGTTCGTATAGTTTCACGGACAATCCACAAATGGGCCGAAAGAAAAAGGCCCCAAACCCCCACAGGAATTCAACGATGACAGCAACGGCCACCCCGCCGCCGGATGACGGCGCTTGGCAACATATCCGCGCCCGCTATGAGCAGAGCCAGGAAACAGTAAAACAGATCGCCGAGTCAATTGGACTTTCGGGAATCACATTGTCGCAAAAAGCCAAGGCTTTAAGTTGGACCCTGCGCAGCAAGATCAAGTTGGAGACCAAGGTGACGGTTGCCAGCAAGGCCGAAACCACAACAGCAACCATAAGACGGCTGAAGGACATGCTGCAAAGCCGCATCAAACGGCTGGAATTGCAGATTGATGACATCGGCAAAGATATCTCGGGCCTCGCCAATGAACGTGAAATCCGCGCCGTCAACACATTGGTACGCACCCTCGAAAAGGTATTGGACCTTGAACGCAAAGACCGCAGCAAACGAAAAAAAACCGACATCGAGTTCCAGCGTTTTGATGAGCAGCAGCGTTTGGACCTTGCGGACAAAATTGGCCGACTCCAGCAGACATGGCGAGGCACAGCAGATGGCGAAAGTGCTGCTGACGCCGGAGGTGGTGGAGCTGAACAACCAGTGGCTTTATTGGGCAAGGCCGGACCAACAGCTGCCGCCTGAGGGCGTGGATTTTCGCAACTGGCTGATTTTGGGCGGACGAGGTGCTGGCAAAACCCGCGCCGGGGCAGAATGGGTGCGGGCTTTGGCGATGGGCTATTTTGAACCGGTGTTCCGCCGCTGCCAGCGCATTGCCATTGTGGCCGCCAATTTTGACGAAGCGCGACTGGTAATGATTGAAGGGGTGTCGGGCCTTTTGGCCATTCATCCCGAGCATGAAAGGCCGCGCTTTGAACCTTCGAAGCGCACCGTGACGTGGAAGAATGGCACGGTGGCGCAGGTGTTTTCGGCGGAGGAACCGGAAGGCTTGCGCGGGCCGCAGTTTGATGCGGCCTGGTGTGATGAATTGGCGAAATGGAAAAAGGCCGATGCGGCCTGGATGAATTTGCAGATGGCGTTGCGCCTTGGTGATGTGCCGCAAGCCATTATCACAACAACGCCACGACCGACCAAATTGATACGTACACTGATGAAAGATGCGGGCACCGTGGTGACGCGCTCGCGCACCCTTGACAACGCCGGACATCTGGCACCGAGTTTTCTGAAAGATGTGTTGGTGCGCTATGGCAATACCAATCTGGGCCGTCAGGAACTCGACGGCGAACTGATCAGCGATGATCCCGATGCCTTGTGGAAGCGCGAGACGATTGAAGCTCTGCGTGTGAAGTGCGCACCTGAATTGCTGCGGATTGTCGTTGCCGTCGATCCACCGGCATCGTCGGGCGAAAAAGCCAATGCCTGCGGCATTGTTTGTGTGGGGCTTGGCCGCGATGGCCGGTGTTATGTGCTGGATGATGCCAGTGTGAAACGCATGCGGCCCCTGCAATGGGCCAAGCGCGTGGTTGAATTGTTCGAGACGCGAGAGGCCGACCGGATTGTTGCCGAGGTCAATCAGGGTGGCGACATGGTGCGTGCGGTGATTGCGCAAGTGAACCCGGACGTGCCGATCACCACGGTGCATGCCTCGCGCGGCAAACGGGCGCGGGCCGAGCCTGTGGCGGCATTATATGAACAGGGAAGGGTGTGCCATGTGGGCGTGTTTCGCGACTTGGAAGATGAGATGTGCGCGGTGATCGGTGAAGGCGCAAGTCCGGACCGACTGGATGCGCTGGTGTGGGCGGTGACGGAATTGTTGTTGAAGAAGCGGGTGGAGCCGAAGGTCCGGGGGGTGTGAGAGATGGTGCGCGTCCCCCCTCTGGTCCTTCGCGCCGTCTCCCCCGCGAGGGGGGAGAATAGATTTGGAGAGAATATACAATGTTTGATTTGTTGAAATCCATTTTTGAGAAGAAGGCTTCGGCGACGGGGGCTTTGATTGCTTTGCATTCTGCGGGGAGGCCCCAGTGGACGGCGCGGAATTATGCGGCATTGGCGCGGGAGGGCTATGCCGGCAATGTCATCGGTTATCGTTGTGTGCGGATGATAGCCGAAGCGGCTGCATCGGTGCCTTTGATGATGCTGATTGACGGACGGGAGACGGAAAGTCACGGGCTCAAAACTTTATTGCACAGGCCCAACCCGGCGCAATCCGGCAAGGAGTTGTTGGAGAATCTTTTTGCCTACTTGTTGGTGGCGGGCAACGCTTATGCGGAGCTGGTGACACTTGATGGTGCTCCCCGTGAAATCTTTGCCTTGCGGCCTGATCGCATGGCGGTGGTGCCATCGCGCCACGGCTGGCCAGAAGCTTATGAATACACGGCAGCTGGAAGCTCCTTGCGCTTGCCACGCGAAAATATTCTGCATCTCAAACTTTTCAATCCCACGGACGACTACTATGGATTGTCGCCGCTGGAAGCCGCCGCCAAATCCATCGACACCCATAATGCCGCCTGCAGCTGGAACAAGTCCATGCTCGA
>JANOVS010000201.1:0-3685 GCA_031417515.1 Hyphomicrobiales bacterium | reverse complement strand
CATCCTGAACAAGATCCATCCCGGCCCCGCCATGGACAAAAACCTCTACGACCTGCCACCAGCAGAACTCGCCCAGGTGCCAACCGTCTGCGGCTCCCTGCAAGAAGCCCTCGACTCACTCACCGCCGACCACGACTTCCTCCTGAAAGGCGGAGTCTTCACCAAAGACCAGATCGAAAGCTACATCGAACTGAAACAAGAAGAACAAGACCGCTACAGGATGACCCCGCACCCGGTGGAGTTTGACATGTATTATAGCTGCTGAGGCGGCGGCACAGTTACAGGATGCAAAACCCCGGCGGAGACGCCGGGGTTTTTTGCCAATCACCTGACCATGATAAGCGTAGTTCTTGCGGCCAGTAATGCTATGCGGCCAAAGCCATCGGTTCGTTCGCCAGAAGAGCTCCGGCTGCATATTTTATGTGCCTATGCTGCATTGGTAGTGGCAGACCGTGAGCACGACGAATGAATTTTGATAAAACGACGATGTTGTCGACTTGGACGTCAGCATCCATTGCAGCAACAGACTTGATTTCATTTTCGTTGGCAGGTTCAAACAACTCAATTGCGCTGTTCAAAAGCAACTTCTCGCCGGAAGTGGCCCGCGACAGGAGCGCATGCAATGCGTCCGCTGATCCCGCTCGCGCAGCGCGTTCAAAGGCAATCGAAAAACTTGTGTCAACTGTTGGGGCATCCGAAATCATGCCTATGGCAAAGCTGACAAAGTCACTTCTTGCAAGCATACGAAGTTCTTCCAAAGCCTGGGTTTTTGTCGCCAAAGCATTTTCAACCAGAAACAATTGCCGCCGCGCAACTGCACCAGGCAACTCAATTGTTTGAGGCAAACTGGCGACATGGCTTTTCCGGCTTTTGGGCGCGCCTCGAAGGAGTCGGTTCTTATCCAGCTTTTTCAGCAGCGAAATCGTGGCATCATCGGCAACACCTGTCGCCTGCGCATCCAGCAGCACTTGTTTTGCCGCCGCATGATCCATGATATCATCCGCCAACACCATGGCCAGTTGGTTGCGCGCATGGGCATCTGACGGGAACAGCACGATGGTTTCCCGCAATAGTGCGGCTGCTTCCTCCGGTTTGGCCAAGTCTTGCGCCAGCACTGTAGCCAGTTGGGTGCGCCATTGCACGTTGGCTGGGAAGCGGCGAATGGTTTCCCAGCCAATCAACTCAGCGTCCAGAAGCTGCCCGGCAGCCACCAAGGCGTCACGATAGAGCGACCACGCAAATTCATTCCCCGGCTCATAATTCATCGCTGTTTTGGCTAAATCGATTGCTAGCCGCGCACGATCAAAGCGCTCTACCGATTGCCCCGAACTGATCAAACGTTTGCCAAACTTACATGTGGTGCGAACGACATAAAAAGTGTCTCCGGTTGAATCCGCATGCTTTTTGCTTTTTTCAATCAAAATATGCATGCGGTTTTCAAAACTGGAATTTGCTCCACCCAGTAAATTGAAAACTGGTTCCCAAATTTCCTTTGCGACTGGCTGAGGCAATTGTTTCAGACAGGGAGAAATTTCTCGCCCAGAATCCACGTCTTCCCGCCACCACTGCGCTGCGGGAAAGCTTGCTCCTTTGTTCTCCGTGACTTCACGCAACTCATGTTCAACCGCAGCGACTGCCGCTTCGACATGGCTGTGCCAGAATTCGCCCGACCTTGGAAAATCGCCCTCAAGCACTCGCCATTGCTGTATGAATTTCGGCTTTGGCGGCTTGCGTTTCATGGCCCAGCGCGCAAGGCCTTGCAGGGCAAAATCCTCGTTGGAAGAAAACTCTTCCCCCAGTGGCAAGCGGCGCAGGCCCATGAGGGCAACCCGCAAATAAGATTCGTGAAAAAGCCCACCAAAACCGCTATCGGCGCAGATGGAAAGCCACATAGGCATCAGCCGTCTTGGGCTGATTCCTGCTTCCGCTGCAATGTGTTGTGTCGATGCCAGCAACCGCCAATATTCCCGCCGCAGATCAAGCGAGTGGTCAAGCACGAAGTTTGAAAAAAATCCGTTCCAGAGCATAAATCGCTTGTGCAGATCAGCCACTGTCTTTCGCGGTGTCAGCCTGTTGACCGTGGCAAGCAGCTTGGACAATCGCAGCACGTGAACGTCAAATTCAATTGCATTTCTACTGAATATTTCAACCCGGAATTTTTCCAGTAAAGCCAAACACTCTGTGTCAATGTCCTCGCTTTTTGCCTTGCCACGGGCCAAAATACTTGCAGCCGCATCTGCAGGCTCCAACGCCGCCATTGACAGATCAGGCCAATTTCCTTCCAGCAAGGCCCAGACGACGTTAAAATCTGCGTCGTTGGCTGCAACCGATACATGGTGTTCTGTTGGCATTATTTCGCGCTCATGGGCCAGTGCTTTTCACCATAATTGGCTCTCCCTGACCTTAAACGCAAGGCGTTTACATGACGTTGACGGCATTGGACGACATCAGGCACATCAGTCGGACCCTGCCATTTAGCCAATTTAAGCACATGTTTGGGGGAATAGTCGAATCTGGCGTGGAGGAACTCTTGGGCACCACCTCCTGCCGCTCCAAGATCAACAGTAAAGCCAAAGACGGCTCCTTTTGGCGCAGGAAAGAACGCAGGACTACACCGACTTTCAACCACTGTTGCCAATGCAAACGGTGAAGTAACATTTTGTATTTGAGCCTGCTGCCTGACGTCGCCCACTGTGTATTCCATCAATGCAAAATGGAAAACTTCGCCGGGTGTTTGTGGCATGAGATGAAGCAACCCGAGACGGCAGACAACTTGTTGTAACCAATCAGGTTGCTTCAATACATCATCAACTTCAGCTTTGAATGCTGCAAAGGCAGGCCTCTCACCTGCAAACTGCTGAAATTCATCGGTCAACGCAGCAAGCGCGTCATTGTCGCGAGGTGACAAGGCGGCAAGTAAACGCTCAAACGTGAGACCTCCGTCATTTTCCAGAAGTTGATCGATTCTCTCGAGGCGAATGATTTTTTGGTTGTCTTCCAGAGTGGCTGACATTAGGGCATTGGCATTCAGAACCTTATCAAAAGTCGTCGACAAATGCCCGCGACGCGCACCCTGAACGTATTGATCAAAATGTGCTGCCGCTACTTCCGAAAGCTGTGTGGCCCGCAGCGCGCAACTCTCGAATTGCTTTCGGCGCTGTTCTCCAACGCTCTCCTCCAAGTCCCAATTCTGACCTACGCAAATCTCATTTGCGGTAGATGACAACAATTTATTCACGTCGTCGTTAAGTTCTGATCGATCAAATTGCAATTGCCGCTCTCCATGTGACGTGTTTAGACAGTTCACCTCATGGGATCAAGTAAGACCATGGCGGCTGATCACATGCAGATTTACAAATATGTCATCCACAACGTCGCGCACTCCTATGGCAAAACCGCCACCTTCATGCCAAAGCCTGTGATGGGCGACAATGGTTCGGGCATGCATTGCCACTTCTCCATCTGGAAAGACGGCAAGCCCCAGATGGCGGGTAATCAGTATGCTGATCTTTCTGAACTCTGCCTGTTCTTCATCGGCGGCGTGATCAAGCATGCCAAGGCGCTCAATGCCTTCACCAACCCCTCAACCAACTCCTACAAGCGTCTGGTCCCCGGTTACGAAGCCCCGGTGTTGCTGGCCTATTCCAGCCGCAACCGCTCTGCCTCGTGCCGCATTCCCTTCACG
>JANOVS010000200.1:0-48858 GCA_031417515.1 Hyphomicrobiales bacterium | reverse complement strand
GCGCCACCTCCTCCCCGGCGCAGGGGGGGGGGGGGGGGGGGGATTAAAACACGCACTCAAAAAAAAAAGGCCAACCCCCCCCCCCCGAGGCGGGGGGGGGGTGGGGCCAGGGCCGGGGGGGGGGGGCCCCGGCGCCGCACCCCCCCACCCCGCCCCTTCGGCGGGGAGGAGGTGGCGCGAAGCGCCGGAGGTGGGGGACGCAGGGGAACTCCAGCAACCTCTCAAGGCAACAACACCGTCGTTCCTGTGGTCTTGCGGCTTTCCAGATCTGCGTGGGCTTGGGCCGCATCCTTCAAGGCATAGCGCTGATTCACTGGAATTTTGACTTTTCCGGATTTCACCATGTCAACCAGGTCTGCCGCCGTTGCCTTGAAATCGGCATCGCTTGCCGTGTAGTTGAACAGGGTGGGCCGCGTCACGTAAAGTGAGCCTTTCGCCGCCAATTGTCCCAGATCAAAGGCCTTCACCGGACCTGAGGCATTGCCATAGCTGACCAGCAATCCGCGTGGCTGCAAGGAATTGAGCGAAGCTTCCAACGTGGCCTGTCCAACACCGTCATAGACCACGGGAACGCCCTTGCCCTTGGTGATTTCACGCACCCTCGCTGCCACATCTTCGCTGCGGGAATTGATCACATGGGCGCAACCATGGGCCTTGGCGATGGCAATCTTGTCGTCGCTCCCCACGGTGCCGATGACTTTCACGCCCAGCGCTTTGGCCCACTGGGAGAGAATCAGCCCCACGCCCCCTGCTGCGGCATGCAGCAAAATGGTTTGGCCACGTTTTACGCGAAAAGTTTCGCGCAGCAGATAACGCACCGTCATGCCCTTGAGCATCATGGCGGCGGCGGTTTCGTCTGAAATGGCCTTGGGAATTTTGATGATGCGGGCAACCGGGATATTTCGGGCTTCGGCATAGGCACCGATGGGGCCGGAGCCATAGGCCACACGATCACCGACCTTGAAGCCTTTGACGCCCTCACCCAGGCTTTCAACCACGCCGCAAGCTTCGAGACCGATGCCACTGGGCATGGGCACGGGATAAAGCCCGGAACGATGATAAGTGTCGATGTAATTTAAGCCAATTGCGGTTTGGCGCAGGCGCACTTCGCCAAGGCCTGGTTTAGCAAGACTAACGTCTTGCCATTGCAGCACTTCCGGACCGCCGGTTTTTTCGAAACGAATAGCCTTCATGATTTATCTTCCCACATGCTTTGAAAGGCTGCAACCAACTTGTCGAAAGCCAGCTCTTCCAGTGAAATCAACCGCACATCCAGAATGGCGGCCTTGCCCATCAGCGCGTTGTAACGCGGTGCATTCTTTAGTTCATCAATCAAATCGGTGGTGACCAACACTGCAACACGTTCGCCAGGCCTGCCAAAATGATCGGCCAGATTGTCGGCCTCATGGACCGCATCCATCAAGCGGTTGCGGTGTTTACGGTCATGCATGTCAAGTTCGGAGCGCAGGGCTTTGCAAGAGACGAAGCTGAGGGTGGAACCGCGCCGCATGATCAGGTCGATTTCGTTTTCGCCGTGGAAGCCTTTGACTTCCCAGCCGATCACCTGGCCATAAAAAGCTTCTTCGGCACCCGATTCAATGGCGGCAAGCCAAGATAGTTCTTCCAGCCAGCCACCCGACATATAGCGCCTGCCCTGAACTTCGCAAATCGCGTGGCCGTGTTCTTCCTCGATGACCATGCGCTGACGCAACATCTCGGCCACCAAGGCGTGGCCATCTTTGGACAGGGTTTCGGGGATGATTTCCACATGGCGCATGAAGGCATCTGTGGCGCGAAAAACCCGGTCACGAACCTCTTCGAACAGGCGATAGTTATGGGCCACCATGCGGGTGAGCGTGGCGCGTTGCATCGCCGCATCCTGATCGCCGGTATCGCCTTTCAGCCATGCGCCGCGATGGGACAACAGCGCTTCAATCGAAGGCTTATCCATGGCATGGTCGCTGGGTGCTTTTTGCGCAGATTGCATAAGGCAGAGTTATCGCCAATCAGGCCTGCTTCTTCAAGTTTAAAACCGACGAGTCATCGATGTCCTTACCGCTTTCTTCCACAATCGCTCAAATTGAGTCGCCCCCCATCGCTGAAGCCATGAGTTGGGTGAAGCCCCAATCAGCGGGCGGAGGCAAAAACCGGGCTTTTCTGAACCTTTGCCAAGCTGTGCCCAGCTATCCACCAGCCTCAGCCTTGCAAGATGAGTTTGCCCGTCTGGCCCGGGAACCTGGCACCGGTGGCTATACCAATATCTACGGCCTGCAAGCCTTGCGTGAGGCTTATGCCGGGGCGATGGGCGCTGACTATGGCGCTGACATCGACGCGTCCCAGGTGGCGATTACAACAGGCTGCAATCAGGCCTTTGCGGCGGCTGTCATGGCGGTGGCCAATGCTGGCGACAATGTGGTCATGCCAGCGCCCTGGTATTTCAATCACCAGATGTGGCTGTCGATGCTGGGAATTGGCATCAAAGCCATTCCAGCCTTTACGGCGGAGGGGAATTATCCGTCAGTTGCCGCTGCTGCTGCTGCGATCACCAGCAACACGCGGGCCATTGTATTGTGCACACCCAATAATCCGACGGGGGCGATTTATCCCGCTGAAGTCATTGGTGCGTTTTATGATTTGGCACGCGCCCATGGCCTCGCCCTGATTCTGGATGAAACCTACAAGGATTTTCGTCCTCACCCTGCCCCGCCCCATGATCTGTTCACGCGGCCCCAATGGGATGAAACCCTGATCCAGCTCTACAGCTTTTCAAAGGTCTATGCGCTGGCCGGCTATCGGCTGGGGGCGATGATCTCCGGCGAAAGGCTGTTGCATGAAGCCGCCAAGATTCTGGATTGCATGACCATCTGCCCGCCCCACATCACGCAAGGCGGCGTGGTGTTTGCGTTGTCGCATTTGGCAAGTTGGAAACAGGAAAAACTTGACCTGATGGCGGGGCGGCTTGCGGCCATACGGGGGGCCTTTGAAAACCCGGCCCTGCGCTTTCAATTGGTGAGCAGCGGCGCCTATTTCGCCTATGTCAAACACCCGTTCCAGGGAGAAATGTCAAAACCCGTGGCCATGCGGCTGGCCCAGGAACATGACGTGTTATGCCTGCCGGGATCGATGTTCGGGCCGGGGCAGGAAGATTATTTGCGGTTTGCCTTTGCCAATGTGGATGGTGAGTTGATGCAGCCGCTGGTGGAACGGCTGATCGGGGCGCAGTGAGGGGGGAGATGTAGTTGATAGTTTAGTGGAGTGTCACCGTTACGTCACCGTTACCACTGCTACTCCCACGTCACCGTGGTCAACTTGCCGAACATCTAACCCCCTTCACCCCTACCCGTCTTCGGGGAGGGGCAGGGGTGGGGCGGCAGGCACAAGTTATGTATTTAGTGGAGTGTCACCGTAACTCCTCCGTAACTCACCGTAACTCGTGGATGAGGCTGGTAAAGAGTTTTAAAGCCTGTTTAAGAAAGTGGTCCCGTCAATGGGACGGTGACAAACTTTAACTATCGTGGAGGGTACGACACTCGCCGCCATTCTGGACCTGGCAGAGCATCACCAGGGTTAGCAAGTTTCAAGAAATCTCCGAGTGTTTCCGAATACACCTCAAGTTGCCCGGAAACAATTTGCAGAAGTTCCGGCTTTTGTACCTTGAAGTCGGCCGCGATACACTCGTTCATCCAGCGGCGTGAATAGAAGGCCAAAAAATCAGCGGTCTGTATTGCTATGCATGTCTTTTTTCCGGCAAAAGACATTGAGGCGAGTTTAACCAGCCCTTTGTCATGCTTAAGAGAGTTGAACACTCCTAAAGCATCTTGATTGTTCTTGTTTCCATCTTCCATAATAACGGACAAATCTATTTTTGGGTGAGCCATCATACCTGGAAGATCGTAGAAAATGCGCCCGTACGTGATGAGCATAGCTTGAAAAAATGCTGTGCCAAATGCAGAGTGATTATGCCATGCATCATATTCAGCCTTACGATGCCGATAGACTGACTTTTTTGCCGACACAGAGATTCCGAACGGCATGAACGGTCGCATAAGAGAAGCAAGCTCAGTGCAGAACTCGCATTTTTTCTTGCGGGTCCATCCCTTGAACTCGCCATCAGATGCGTGGAGGTCTACGGTGTGTAGGAGCGATATCCCATGGCCAGCAAACATATGACCCGCTGCGCTTTCGAATTCGGCCCAAGACTCCATGGGTGCGAGGAACCCGGCCACAGTCACAACAGCGGAATCTCGGTCCGTTCCGCTGTCATCCATATAGCAGACAAGAACCACTACCGCCCTCCGCTCCCGTTCACTCGGCTTCACCAGTGGAAAGAGAATTTTTCAATTTCGATGGCGGCCAAGCGTTACATGGATCATAATTCGATCCCCGCCCGTTTAATACCCGTTGGGTACGCAAAGGTCAATATTGGGGCATTTAATGCTAGCGCAAAGTGAGAATGTCCCCTTTTGATTTTGGAATTACGGTGACAGTCCACTAAATATGTGACTTGTGGCAAGGTGGGAAAAGGGGACGCTTCCCTTTGTTTTCACGCCGCAACTTCAAACGGTTTCACTTTGATCTTTTTTTCATGTTGTCGTGCAGCAGCGATGTCGTGGGCGGTTTGCATGCGGCAGAGGGTGTCGGCTTTCAATTACGGTGACAGTCCACTAAATATGTGACTTGTGGCGACGGCCCCACCCCTGCCCCTCCCCGAAGGCGGGTAGGGGTGAAGTAGGTGCAAAAGTGAGGAAAAAGGGAACGCTTCCATTTACAACAATTCGTCCATCCAGCCAAGTTCAATCCGACTTCCTCCAATCCGTCCGTGCACTGACGATATGCAGCACGTCGACATACTTCTCCACATCATTCACCTCGTACAAAACAACATAATTGCCCACCGGAAAATATCGCGCTTGGTTTTTGTAGGGAGAGCCGCCGTTTGGTGCTGTCGCCAAATATGCGTTGGTATTCAACTGTAACTCATCAATGAAACTGATGGCGCGTTTTGGGTTGTCCGAGGCGATGTAGTTGGCGATGCTGCGCAAATCGGTCAGCGCTTTTGGTGTGTATTTTACGGTATACATGCCGCTACGTCAGGGCATATCTCAAGCGGATTTCACTTCTCAAGCCTTCGAACAGGGCGTCATCCGCCACAACAGATAATCCATCTGCGGCTTGTTTCCGTGCGATGTTCAGCTGTTCATCAATGCGGGCCTCGGCGAGGGCGCGGGTGATGGCACCTTCCTGATCGCCGAACAAAGTCTTCACATCCTGCATCGACAACATCACACCCACTGGGCGGTTTTGTTTGGTGATGACGACGGGTTCGTGTTGGACGGCGTCAAGGAACAATCCGAAAGAATTCTTGGCGTCTGCGGCGGTGATGGCTTTCATGATTTGGAGCCTTTCTACAAAGTCAGTGATTAGCTATTTTAGCTAAAATGGGTGGAAATTCAAGTCGTGTCGTATTTCAAACAGCACAAACAGGCCCTCACCTGACGCGTTTCGCGTCGTCCTCTCCCGCATGCGGGAGAGGTGAAGTGGACTTGCGAAAACCTTTAGATAATGGCGGAAACGGAGGGATTCGAACCCTCGATACGCCTTGCGACGTATGACGATTTAGCAAACCGTTGCCTTCAGCCACTCGGCCACGTTTCCTGCGAAGGGGCTTTTGCCGTGATTTGTTGGTGGGTGCAAGCCCTGCGAGGCATTCTGTCAAAATAGTCGCTTAAAATTACTTGAGTATCTTGATCGGGATTGTTGACAGCCCCTGCAAACTTGGTTATTTGATAACCGACTTAAACACTCGGAGATTAAAAATGAAGATTTCACGACGTTTTGCTGTTTCAGTTTGTATCGCTGCACTGTCGGCTATTGCGCCTGCGTGGGCCGCAGGCGAGGTGAACGTATACAGTTATCGCCAGCCGCAATTGGTGGAGCCATTGTTCAAGGCATTTACAGCCGAAACCGGCATTGATGTCCGAATGGTGTTTGCGGAAAAGGGTTTGATTGAGCGCTTGCAACAGGAAGGCGAACTGAGTCCGGCCGATGTTTTCATGACGGCCGATGTGGGTCGTTTGGTGGAAGCCGCTGGCAAGGGGCTGGGGCAGCCCGTGGTTTCTGAGGCTATCGATGGCAAGGTGCCGGAAGTGCTCCGTTCAAAGGATCATATCTGGTTTGGCCTAACCATGCGGGCACGGGTTTTTTATGCTTCACGTGACCGGGTGACGCAGGATAGCATTTCATACGAAGAGCTGGCCGATCCGAAATGGAAAGGCAAGGTTTGCACGCGCCCCGGTGATCATCCCTATAATCTGGGATTGGTTGCGGCGATGATTGCCAAGCGGGGCGAGGCAGAGACGCGCGCATGGCTGGCCGGTGTGAAAGCCAATCTGGTGAGCAAACCCAATGGCAATGACCGGGCGCAGGCCAAGAGTGTTGCGGCGGGTGAATGTGACTTGGCCATCGCCAACACTTATTACATGGGTCTGATGATGACCAACGAGAAGGAGCCGGAGCAAAAGCAATGGGCTGCGGCTGCCAAAATCCTGTTCCCCGCCTCGCCCGTCATGGGCACCCATGTGAATATCTCTGGCATGATGCTGACCAAGCATGCGCCGAACAAGGACAACGCCATTAAATTGATGACGTATTTGGCCAGTGATGCCGGGCAAGCGCTTTATGCGGCGCAAAACTTTGAATATCCGGTCAATCCTGCCGTCAAACCGTCTGAAATTGTTGCGGCGTGGGGAAGCTTTACGCCGGATGCCCTAAACCTCAGCGAAATTGCGGCCAACCAGGGATTGGCTGCAAAGCTGGTGGCCGAGACAGGCTTCAACGATTGAACGCGCGGGGATCATGCTTAACGGTTTCTTGTGGCATTGGCTTGATGATTGTGCGACAATCGGAACCATGATGATGCGCATTTTCAAGTTAAGTTTGGCTATTGGCTGTTTGGCAGGAACTGCCCTGCCCGCCGCCGCCTATGAGACATTCATACCATCGGGCACGGGCTATTCCACGGAAGTGGGCAGCCTCCCTGCGCTTGATGACGAATTGGGCCAAGCGATTTCTCAGGCCGATGTCTATGAAACCGAATTGGCGCGCAAAGCCCGGGAAGATGCTGAATTTGACAGCAAGATGCGGCGGTTTTTCATTGATTCCAACGCGCCGAGTGGTGACACGTTTATCGACTACTGAAACCGGTTTCCAAAAATAAAAACCCCGCGGAGCCTTTGGCATTCTCGCGGGGTTTTTTTATTTGACGCCTGTGTATTCAATCAATGTACGGTCAGAAATGCCCTGGCTTGGCGTTGGGCTTCTGCCACTTCTGCCGCTGTCATTTCCTGGGCCAGCTCGAAGCGATAGCTGCGGGCTTTGTCATTGCCTTTCATGGCTGCGATGTTGAACCACTTGTGGGCAATGATGTTGTTGGCCGCAACGCCGTGGCCAATGCAATATTGCATGCCAAGGGCCAGAAATTCTTCCGCAGAAGCGTTTGTCGACGTTGTGGTTTCGATATTCGCGTTGATGTTGTCCCAAATCATTTGCAATCCCCTTGCCTTTTATCGTTGGCCGGCGCTGGTTTTTTTGCGTCCGGTTGAACGTTCCGTTTGGTTCGCCCTTGGAAGTGATAATGCGCCAAGCGATAAAACAGGGGCTTAAGCGGCAAGCTTAACCGACTTTGAACAGTTGCGGCAGCTGCGCCGACAGGTAAAAATAAGTTCAATGAGATTCAATAAGTTACGGCAAAATTCAGGTGGTTTTAACCGTGCAGGATTCACCAGTCGTTCACTGCAATGCCAAAACTACTGCGGCGTGTAACCCAAAGTCATGACGATGGGAAAGTGATCCGACCCTGCAGGATTGCCAATTTGCTGATCAGCCAGGACGCGAATTTTGGAACTGACGAACACATGGTCGATGGCCAGTTGTGGCAGGGCAAAAGTTGAAGGCCAAGTCGGCATATGGGTGACGCGCGATAGGCCTGTACCCTGTTCCAGCGTTGTTGTGATACGTGAAAACGGTGTTGCGTTAAAATCGCCCATAACGATCATGTCGCCCGTTTGTCCTTCAAGATATTTCACCAATGCATTGATCTGCCGCAGCTGCCAGCGCGAATGGGGGAAGCGGGTTGTGTGAACGCCATAAACGGTCAGGCCGGTCAATGTGCCGCCAAGTCTGGCACTGATGTAGCCGGGCCCTGCCCAATGACCATTGGCCGAGACTGCCAGAATGGGTTGTTTGGAAATGATGGCGAGATGACAATAGGGAAGATTATTACAATCGTATTGGAAGGGATAAGTTCGTTGCAGGCTCAACAACACCGGCTTCTTTACATTCTCAAATTCTATTAATGTAACTACATCTGCATCCAGCCGTTCAATTTCCTTGGTGATCGCAGCAAAGTCCTGGTTCTTAACAAAGGTATTGAAATGGGCAACCCGGATTGACCGTTCCCCTTTGGCCATTGGGAAGGGGCCTTTGGTCACGTCACCTGAAAATAAAATGGGCCAGGCTCCGTAAGCGACAGCCATGAGGATCAGCAACACCACGCCGATGAGCGCCTTGTATTTCGGCATGAAGGTGGCGAATGAAAAAGCAAAAACGGCGAAAATGAATTGGGCACTGAATTGGGCGAAAACATCGAAGGCTGGATAAAGCTGGCCCAGTCTGCCGAGACCCAAACCGCCCATGCCAAACAGCAATCCAAGAAAGGCACCACCCCACTGCCGATGCTTGCGCCTCTTTGGTGTTGCCAAATCGTTGTTGTCATCTTTGACTTCGAGATCAACGACGCCGGGGTTGATTTGTTGTTTCAAAAAATTGCTTTCGAGATTCGCAGGTTCAAGCCCGGTTCTTACACCAGCCTGCTCTCCATTGGCAAAAGTTGTTCTGGCAGTGCAAATCCTGGCAGGGCTTCAAACTGGCGTTTCCATTTCACCACGTGGGGATAATGGGCCAATTCGATATTGGCATCAGTCGCATAGCGGAGAACCCCGTAGATTGCGACATCGGCGGCAGTTGGCTTTTTGCCGGCAATCCATTCCTGTCTGGTGAGATCCTGTTCCAAAACAGCAAGTGCGGCCTTGGCCTCGGTATCATACATGACACGCACTTCATCGCTGAATTGCCGCAAACCCTTGGCGCGGGCACGCAACCGGATAATCGGCGGTGCCAACTTGTCCCATTGCCAAAACATCCATTCGCGAATGCGATTGCGTTCAGGCGTGGTCTTGCCGTCAAATTTTCCCAGGGCTTCCGAGATGTGCAGCAGAATCGCAGCAGACTGAACAATGTAGTGTTGACCGTCGCGCAAGGCCGGAACTTGCCCATAGCGGTTTTTCACCAGATAATCGGGCTGCTTGTGGGCCCCATCGCGCATGCTGATATGGATATAGGAAAATGGATGCCGACACACTGACAACATCAAAGCTGCGATGTATGTTGGTACCGAACCAGCCGAGCCATAGAGCGTAAAGCGGTTCTTTTCAGCTGCAGATGGTCCACGGACAACTGATGACTTGGACACTGTACTCGGCGAAGCTTTAGCGGCAATTGTTGCCGCTGCCTTCTTGGCCACTGTTTTCTTGGCCGCTGACTTTGTCTTCGCGGCATTTTTGGGTGGCTTGGCCATCTTTGCTCTCCCGATACTCACAACAGATTGCACGCGACTTTTGGACAATCACGTCCCAAAAGTCGACAAGAACCCAAACAAATGATTATGCCCAGCCCCAACGCATGATGTTACCAGACGCCCCTAAGCATGCCAAAAAAGTTCAGCATACGGAGTATAGCTGAACAGCTGCCATATGCCAACACTGGTATTACAGAATTGAATTTATTGATTAATATCAATTTTTTGGCGCAAAATATCATTCACCGCCTGGGGATTGGCTTTGCCGCCGGTGCTTTTCATGACCTGGCCGACGAACCAGCCGAGCATGGAAGGTTTGGCGCGAGCTTGTTCGACCTTATCCGGGTTTGCGGCAATGATTGCGTCGACGGCCTTCTCGATTGCGCCTGTATCAGTGACTTGCTTAAGGCCACGGGTTTCAACAATTTCAGATGGCGTTCCACCTTCGGTCCAGAGGATTTCAAACACGTCCTTGGCGATTTTTCCGGAGATGACGCTGCTTGCAATCAAATCCACGAGGCCGCCAATCTGTGTGGCGGAAACAGGTGAATTGTCAACGGTTTTGCCTTCCTTGTTCAGGCGGCCAAACAGTTCGTTGATGACCCAATTAGCGGAAAGTTTGCCGTCCCTGCCCTTGGCCACAGCTTCGAAATAATCGGCGGCGTTGCGTTCGGCAGCCAAAACGGCAGCGTCGTAGGTGGACAAACCATAGGACGCGATGAAGCGGGCTTTCTTGTCGTCAGGTAATTCCGGCAAGCTGTTCTTGATGTCGTCCACCCAAGCCTGTTCAAGTTCCAACGGCAACAAATCCGGATCCGGAAAGTAGCGATAGTCGTGGGCTTCTTCCTTTGATCGCATGGAGCGGGTTTCGCCTTTTTTGGCGTCATAGAGGCGGGTTTCCTGACTGATGGAACCGCCATCCTCCAAAATTCCGATCTGGCGGCGGGATTCGTATTCAATCGCCTGCCCCATGAAGCGGATGGAATTGACGTTCTTGATTTCGCAGCGCGTGCCAAATTCCGCACCCGGACGGCGCACCGACACGTTCACATCCGCCCGCATGGAGCCCTGCTCCATGTTGCCATCACAGGTGCCGAGATAGCGCATGATCTGGCGCAGTTTGGTGACAAAGGCCTTGGCTTCATCAGCCGAACGCATGTCAGGCTTCGAGACGATTTCCATCAGGGCGCAGCCTGAGCGGTTAAGGTCAACAAAGCTCATGTTGGGATGCTGATCGTGCAAGGATTTACCGGCATCCTGTTCCAGATGCAGCCGTTCGATGGCAACGGTTACAGTTGCACCGTCATCCAAATCCACCAGCACTTCGCCCTCGCCCACCACGGGCTGCTTGAACTGCGAAATCTGATAGCCCTGCGGCAAATCGGGATAGAAGTAGTTCTTGCGGTCAAAAACGGAATAATTGTTAATCTGTGCTTTCAAGCCGAGGCCTGTTCGCACGGCCTGTTCGACGCAAAATTTGTTGATAACTGGCAACATGCCGGGCATGGCGGCATCAACCACCGATACATGATCATTGGGCGCGCCACCAAATTCCGCAGAAGCACCGGAGAAAAGTTTGGCTTTTGAAAGAACTTGCGCATGGACCTCAAGTCCAACGATGATTTCCCAGTCCCCCGTGGCTCCCTTGATCCAGTCTTTCTTGTCGGCAATGCGCTTGGCGGATTCCATGGTTTGTCCCTTGTATTTCAGCACTGCCCATAAGGACTTGTCGTCGGCAGGGCAAGTATGGACAGCATTGACCCGCCCAAATCATTGCAATAGATTAAGCGCAATTCTGACGCGCAGGACCGATCATGCCAAACAATGCCGAGAACACAAAAGTTCAATTGCCAGATGCAATTCGAAAAAACGTAGAGAAACTTGCGACACTGACGCAACGCAGCCATTCTGGTATCATAAACGAAGCTGTTGAAGTCTATGTCAACGATCGCTTGGCCTATGTGACTGATTTAGACAGGGCCGTAGCAAGTACTGAAACAGGGATCGGACACAGTGGCGAACAGATTTTCAGTTGGATGCGATCATGGGGCCAAAGCAACGAACTGCTGTCTCCGAAACCTGATTTACCCAAACCAGCATAATGCCACTTGAAATTTGCTTTACGACTGAGGCCAAGGCAGATCTTGATGAATTGCGTTCCTACTTGGAACCATTGAGTCCACGTGGGTTGGTGAGGGTCTCTTTGGCCATCGAAGCGCAAATTAAAATGATTGCAGATTTTCCTGCCAGTGGCAGACCATCGCCACGGCAGGATGTGCGTGAGGCTATCGAGCCAAAGTACGGCTTTTTGATTCCTTACATGGTGCTGGGCGACAAATTGCATATGTTGCGCGTTTATCGCGCCAAACGGCAACCATTGCGCTATGAGCTTTTGCCGTCTCCTGAAGATGTATGAGCCTTGATTTCCTTGCCAATTGACCGCACCAAATAATACGCCATCAGTGCCAAAACGCCCAACACACCAAGGAAACCGTAATCTTGGCGCGTCATATCCACTGGACCTTCGGGTGATATTTTTTGCCACATGAAAATGCCAGCAAAGAGCAGCAGCAGTAAAAATGCGCCCCAAGAGGCATGGCGCAGGATGCCCATCAACAGTTTGGCGAGGGGTGACATTTCAGACATTTGACGTTTCCCGGATTTGCGGCATGTTGGCCAAAACCCTAGCTGAAAGCCTTTCATGTCCAAAATCATTTCTGATCGCAAACAACTTAAGCCCGCCACCCGCATTGCAACGGCGGCACGGGAATACAATGAACATGGGGCCGTCAATCCGGCGGTTTATCATGCCTCAACCATCACATTTCCCGATGTTGCGACTCTCAACAGCCGGGCTCAGCCCTACACTTATGGCCGCAAGGGCACACCGACGTCGCGGGCGTTTGAAACGGCAGTTGCCGAATTGGAAGGCGGTTTTGATTGCAAGGCTGCACCATCAGGATTGGCTGCCATCACCGCAGCATTATTGGCATTCCTGAAGACAGGCGATCACCTGTTGATGGTGGATACAACCTATTGGCCGGTGCGCCACTTGTGTGACACTCTGCTCAAAGATCTTGGCATCTCAACCACCTATTACGATCCACTGGTTGATGCGGGTATTGCCGCACTCATGCAACCCAACACACGGGTGGTTTATTGCGAATGCCCGGGATCGCAAACCATGGAAATGCAGGACATTCCCGCCATTGCCAAAGCCGCCCATAGCAAAGGGGCGCTTGTCATGTGTGACAACACGTGGAGCGGCGGGTATTATTTCAAGGCGTTTGAACATGGCTGTGATGTTTCAGTGCAAGCCGCCACGAAATACATTGTCGGCCACTCCGATGCCATGTTGGGCACCGTGGTTTGCACCCAAGCGACGTGGCCACAATTCAAGGAAACATTCGAAACCATGGGCCTGTTTGCCGGTCCAGATGACATGTATCTGGGCTTGCGGGGACTTCGCACCATTGATTTGCGTTTGCAGCGCCATCAGGAATCGGCTGTGGCCGTGGCGGCCTGGTTGCGGTCGCGGCCCGAAGTTGAGACAGTTCTCTACCCTGCCCTGACCAATACGCCGGGCCATGACATCTGGAAGCGAGATTTCACCGGGGCTTCAGGATTGTTTTCCGTGGTGCTGAAACCCGCTTCAGAAACTGCCGTAGCAGCTATGCTGGATGATCTCGAGCTTTTCAGCATGGGCTATTCCTGGGGCGGATTTGAAAGCCTCATCGTGCCGTTCAAGCCCATCAGAAGTGCTTCACGCTGGCGGGCTGAAGGCCCTGCCCTGCGGCTGCATATCGGATTGGAGCACGCCGATGATTTGATCAAGGATTTGGCGGCAGGTTTTCAACGCCTTGCTGCGGCTGGTGAAACATCAACCTTGAAAGTATAGTATTGATCACCACCTGATGGGACAATAGGAGTGATCATGAAAAAACTTGCCGCAGCTTTGCTCACCATGGTTTTGATGAGTGTTCCGGCCCTTGCGCAAGAGGCCGATGACCCGGAGCTGATTTTCAAGAAGACAACCGTTTGGCGGTTGCTCTCGCCGGATGCGAAACTTGCAACCTATGTGATTGATGATCCCGGTGTGGAGGGTGTTGCCTGTTACTTCACGGTGCCGGAAGTGGGCGGTTGGTCGGGTTGGGCGGGGTTTGCTGACGAACGATCAGAGACCTCCATATCATGTCGTCAAGTTGGACCCATCAACATCAAAGCCAAATTCGAACAAGGCGAAGAAATCTATCGCCAGCGCCGCTCGTTGTTTTTCAAGAAAATGCAGATTGTGCGAGGCTGCGATGTGAAGCGAAATGTTTTGGTTTATCTCGCCTATACTGACCGCCTGATCGAAGGCTCGCCGCAAAATTCCAATTCAACCGTACCGATCATGCCTTGGGGCGCAACGACCGCGCTGAAGTGCGGGGATTTCGTTTCGCCGTAAACATGCTTGAAGCCCCTGCGGTTGAATTGGCGAAAGGTCATCGTCGAGATTTTTGCTGAATGACGGCAGACCGCTTGGCATGGCACAATTGTTGCAGTTTTGTTCAGCAGCCATGAAACCTCGCGCCTTTAAAGCATCTGAAATGTCATTTTTGACAGTTATTGCTGGTCAAATTGGCACACCTGAACTTTGCGTTCGCACACTTGTTTCCATTGGGGACATGGCCAATGCAGCTGACATGTGGCGTGCGCTGGACCGCACGACGACGGCGCCGAATTGTTTTTTTCAGAGCTATGACTGGTGCATCAATTGGCTTGAGCAGCATGGCGGCGCGCACCACCAGCCTGTCATCCTCATGGTTACACAAGGCGATCAGGCAGTGGCCATTCTACCCCTGATGCGGATGAAGGCCTGGGGACCCGTTCATGTTTTACGGGCCTTGGGTGAACCGCACACTCAATATGCCGGCGTATTAACTCCGAATGGCAGCATTCCCCCACAGGGGTTGTATTTGCTTCGCCGGACGCTGCTGGAATTAACTGATGTTGATTCAATTGTTGTACAATATTTGCCGCGCGGTTCGCCATTGCGCCTGGTGCTTGGTCCGGAGCATGAAGTTCAAACTCTGGCAAACGAAGCCTCGCAGTTTGATCTCAGTGTTTTTGCAAATTCAAATGATTTCGCCGCTTCGATGACGGCACGGCGCAGGCAGGCCAAAAGGCGGGCTGTCGCGGCTTTGCATGATGACGGTGAATTGCAATTGAAGGTCATTTGGCCGGGTCAACCTGCCTTTGCGACGGCTGTTGCCCAGTGTTTGCATTGGAAGAGCGACTGGATTGCAGAAACCGGTCGGATGAATTCGGGCTTGGGCATGGCCGGTCATGAGGCATTCCTGTCTTCGATTCCTGGATCACCGGAGCATGGCGGTGCGGTGATTTTTGCGCTTTATGCCGGTGCGCGGCCCATCGCCTATCAGTTGGGATTTATTTACCGTCAGCAATATCATCTCTATACGGCCAGCTTTGACTGGAGCTTGCGGCGGTGGTCACTGGGCACTGTGTTGATTGACATGACCATCAACTGGCTGGTGTCGCATGATACTCGCATTTTCGACCTGATGGGAAACCCCGCCCCCTACAAGGAAAACTGGACCAACCAACCCTTGCAGCTGTCGGGCTACATCATCAACCTCAGCATGCGTGGCAAAATATATTCCTCACTGTGGATCAAAATGCTGCGCCCGGTTTTGAAATCCGTCTATTTTCGGTTGCCGCAAACCTTTCGCAGCCAATGCGCCAACCTGCTGGGCAAAAAGGCCCATGTGGCTTGATTCGGTTGATAGAAATTGGCGACTCCGGTTGGATTCGAACCAACGACCTAGCGCTTAGAAGGCGCTTGCTCTAGTCCAGCTGAGCTACGGAGTCGGGATTGGATCAATGGGTCCAGTTTTCGGTGCGGCCGAATTTGAAGTTGTCGGAATAGGACTTCTTCTGGGTGCGCACGGGTGTTTCAGCTTGCACTGAAAATGCGATGCCCTTGCGGCGGGCGTAATTTTCAGCTTCTTCACGGGTGGCGAATTTGAGTTTGACCTGAATGGCAGTGTCTGAGGTTGAGGTCCAGCCCATCAGTGGATCAGCAGCGCGGGGGCTTTCCTGCTCATGTTCCAAAACCCAATCCTGGCTTTTGCCCTTGCCGGATTGCATGGCGCTGCGGGCGGGTTTGAATATACGTGCGGGCATGGTGGTTCCTCGAAAGTTAG
The DNA here is from genome assembly GCA_031417515.1 of Hyphomicrobiales bacterium. GTDB lineage: Bacteria > Pseudomonadota > Alphaproteobacteria > Rhizobiales > Aestuariivirgaceae > Aestuariivirga. Next base: position 33,018 of record JANOVS010000200.1, on the reverse strand, counting down.
TCGGCAGTTCTCAAGAACTACGCCAAAATCGTTTGTTTGCAAAGGCCTGACCAGAACCCGACTTCAGGTAAGTCTCAAACTCCCTTGCTTGTTCATCGGTCGAAAATGCAACGTAAGTTTCCAGGGACCATGGCATGAATTTGGCGGTGTGCTTGTTCGCGCCGGTGTTGTGTGAAGCAATTCTTGCTTTGAGATCAGAAGTATAGCCAATGTAACGCTGTTCTGGACGTAAAGTACTTCTAAGCATGTAGACGTAAAACATGGTTATTCGCCGGTGCAGCCCCACTACGCACCTGCGGTGCTTCGAGGGGCACCCTTCGCCGAAGTCTCCGTGTGGCGGAGCCACCCGAAGCCTTTGGCGAAGGGTGGTCGGGGCGGCGGGATTCGAACTCGCGACCCCCTGCGCCCAAGGCAGGTGCGCTACCAGACTGCGCTACGCCCCGACAATTCTTGCTGGCGGTGCATAACCGATTTACTGTCGAACCTGCAAGCACAATAGATGGAAATTTTCTATTGATCTGCAGTTTTGAAAATCCGGTGATAAACCTTGTCATTGCGCTGGATGCCAAGCCGTTTTGCCGTGCCTGCGGCCAATTCCACCACACCGCGCACAGGTTCATCCACACTGATGGTCTGCAATGACAGGGGTTCAGTGTTTTCGGCAATCGCCGCAATGGTGCCATCTTCGCGCACAAACAACATATCAAGCGATATATAGGTGTTCTTCATCCACATGGCGGCGGGCCGGGGTTTGACGAAATCGAACAGCATGGCGCGGTTCGGCGGCATGACATGGCGAAACATCAGGCCGCGGGAGCGAGACTCTTCGTTGTCGGCGATTTCTGCGATGAGAATGGTCGCTGATTGCTCGGTCACAATTGAAATCGGCTCAATAGGCGCCAGCTGTTGGGCCAAGCTTCCGCGAACTGCTGACAAAAGCAACAGAACCGTGAATGCAAATTTCAGAAGGACCGAACGCATCAGAAACCTATCACTGGCGATTGCAGCGAAAACTGGGCAGGTTGTTCTGTCACGAATTTCAGCATTCGTGACAGATCCCGTGTGTCAGTTGGTATGGGCAGGGCCGCCTTCAAGCGTCAAGCGGATCTCTGAGGCCATCTTGCCTTTTGGGCTATCGCCATAACGCAAATAGATCCAAGTATCGGGGATCAATTCGGGAATTGCAGTCTTACGCATGACTTCCATGTGGACAAATATATCGCCCAAGCCCTCGCCTTCAGATGCAAAACCAAAACCACGCGCCCGGTTGAACCATTTCACTTTGGCCCTGACCCAGCCCGTAGAGGGTGCCACTTCGTTGTGGGTACGGGCCCGGCGCTCGACGGGATGAATGGCGGTTGAATTATCAACCGAGAGCACGCGCAGACACTGGAAGCCTTTTTGGCGCGCCACCACTTCACAGGTCACGCGTGTGCCTTCGAGTGGTGCATCAAAACCATCACGCTTCAAGCAGGAAAGATGCAGCAAAATATCTGGCAAGCCGTTGTCAGGAATCACAAAGCCATAGCCGCGCCCCACATCGAACCATTTCACCAAACCATCGATATGAATCACATTTGGTGTTGGAATTGTGTCATGCGGCAATTGCAGGTTTGCCCGTTCACCATCATTGTCTCTTGTCGTCATCACTCACAAAGCCCTCTGCGGTGCTGCCCAAGCACTGCCCCTGTGTTGAATATGCGCAAAAATTAACTGTTTTGTACAGTCTGAGTATTCAGGGGCGTGGATAAAGCATGAAAGTACGAGTTGCGAAAGCTGCAACTGAATACCCGTATTCGAAAATAGCCTTATAATGCACACACTTGTGCCACATACTATCAGCATGGCTGACGACTGCAGCAGATGGCTTGGTGCAGATAAACCACATCGTTCAAACAATCTTTTCAGCTCCGGATTGCAAAAAACTGGACGAGTGATTCGATTTGTGGATAGATCACCTCCAACTGCAATCCAGATATGGACCTCCAAAATGAAATATCTCCACACCATGATTCGCGTCAGCAACCTTGATCAGTCACTCGATTTCTTCATCAACAAGTTGGGCTTTGTTGAACAACGCCGCCATGAAAGCGAAAAGGGTCGCTTCACATTGGTGTTCGTTGCGTGTCCTGAAAGTCCTGAGAGTCCTGTGGAGTTGACCTACAATTGGGATCCGGAAGTTTACACAGGCGGACGCAACTTCGGCCACCTCGCCTATCAGGTCGATAACATCTATGAGTATTGCGAGATGCTGATGAAACACGGCATCACCATCAACCGCCCACCGCGCGAAGGCCGCATGGCGTTCATCAAAACACCTGATGGGATTTCGATTGAAGTGTTGCAGAAGGACAATGAATATCTGCCGGTGCAGGAACCGTGGCAGAGCATGCCGAATATTGGGAGTTGGTGAAGTTCAAAACAATCAACTCTAAACCCGTCATTCCAGCCAAGCGTAGCCTCTTGCGGAGCGCGAGCTGGAACCCCGCTTTCTTTCAACGAGTTTCGCTTGTTGTTGCAACAGCGGGTTTCCAAATCGCCCGCGACAGAGCGGGCGTTTGGAATGACGTTCAAAGTAGGTAGCCAATCTTATGTTCACCAACACCCAGCTACCTCATAAGCTTCATCCATCCCCGGCCACGGCGGCATGGTTACGGCGACCGCTTCCAGCGGTAAATCGCCGACACAGCGGAATTGGAAATGAGTCGCCGCAGGTATGGTCAGTGAAAGCCCCGTTGATAATTCGGTGACACTTTCTGCTTCAGCAGTTTTGCGCCACATGCGGCCCTGCCCCGCCAAGATGTACCAAACCTCTTCCACCGTGTGATGGGCCACAGCAACCGACACTTGACCCGGTGGCAATGTAAAATGCGCCATGGAGCCCCGATTGGTTGCCGCCAGTATTCGCACTTCAGAACCATCGGGGGCCAGCACATCATAATGGTCTGGCAAGTGGCGGTCGGCACTCATGCCATCAACTGGCCGCCATTCACTTCAATGACCTGACCTGTGACATAGGACGAAGCCTTGTCGCTGGCGAGATAGAGGAAGGCGCCTGTACAATCGTCAGCCACACCCAAGCGCTGCATGGGAATTGTTTTGGCAGTCGCGGCGCGTTTTTCGGCGGTGGAAAAGCGATCATGGAAAGCCGTGTGAATGGTGCCGGGGGACACGCAGTTGACGCGGATGTTCTTGTCGACCAATTCACGCGCCAAGGATTTGGTGAAAGCTGAAACGAAACCTTTGGCACCTGCATAAACACTGCCGCCGGGGCTGGCGCCATTGCGTGCGGCGATTGACGTGACGTTGATGATGTTGCCACTGCCCTGCTTCACCATGTGATCAGCGGCGATGCGGCAGCAATGGATGAGTTGGCGGCAGTTGAGATCGAAGACTTGGTCGATGAAATTATCCTGGAGTTCGGAGAGTGATGTGCGGGCGACGAGACTGCCCGCATTATTGACGATGACATCGATGCGGCCAAAGGTTTGTAGCGCACGGTCGATCAATAGTCCGGGCGCGTCAGGTTCCGTCAGGTCCAGTTTCATCGTGCTGATTCCAGCCGCCTCAATGGAGGCCAATTCCGGGCCGCCACCCAGATATTGCGCCAGAACCTTTGCACCACATGCCGCAAAGCCAAGCGATGCCGCGCCACCAATGCCAGTCACGCCGCCTGCCACGACAACAACTTTGTTTTTCAGATCATCGAACATGAAAGTCTCCAACACAAAGGGAGAAAATGGTGCGCCCTACGGGAGTCGAACCCGTCTTTACAACGTGAAAGGCTGTCGTCCTAACCGATAGACGAAGGGCGCACTGGATTGCATTCAACCCAAATCGGCTGGTGCGGGCCGTTCTATAGGCAGCTTCATTCCGGTTGGCAAGCGGGTAAATGATGTCCCTACCCCAGCCGTGCCGCATCCTCGATTTGTACACTCGGAACACGTTTTGCGCCCCACTCATCGGCGACCAGGCGGCCTGCGATATGCAGGGGGTGTTGGCGTTCGGAGAGGAGGAGTTCGCCGAGGTCTGTGCCGATGGCGCGGAAGGCGATGGCTTTGATGCGGGTGCCGTCGCTTCCCACCAAGGTACATCGTACGTGATCGGCTCCCACGGCATCGGCATAGACGACGCGGTGGGAGGGGAAGACGAACAGGGGGGATGGATGGGCCGCGCCATAGGGGCCTGCCTGTTCGAGGAGTTCGATCAAATCCAATGTTGCGCCGCTGGCTGACAAGGCACCATCAATCTTGAGAGAGTTATCGCGGGCCTTCTCCACGCTTTGCAGAAGTTCGGCTTCAAAAAACTGACGGAGAGCCTGCAGGTTTTCGCAATTGACTGTGAGGCCTGCCGCCATGGCGTGGCCGCCACCTTTTTCTATCAAGCCCTGCTCCAGTGCCTTGCGCACGGCGGAACCCAAATCAACGCCGACAATCGAACGGCCGGACCCCACGGCGCGGCCGGTTGTTTTGTTGATGGCGAGGGCAAAGGCCGGAATGCGGAAATGCTCTTTCAGACGTGCTGCTGCCAGTCCCACAACGCCGGGGTGCCAGTGCTCTGATGCGGCGATGACAACACTGGGGCGTTTGTCCTTGCCCATGGCGGCTTCGGCCTGGGCTTTGGCATCTTCAACGGCGCGCATTTCGATTGCCTGGCGCTTGCGGTTCAATTCATCAAGGCCGCGGGCGCGGTTGATGGCTTCGCTGCGGTCGTCACACATCAAGAGGGCCAAGGCTTCATCAGCGTGACCTACGCGGCCTGCGGCGTTGATGCGTGGTCCCAGCATGAAGCCAAGCGCATAGGCATCGGGGCGGCGTTTCAGGCCTGCCACATCGGCGAGAGCTGCAACACCGGCATTCTCCCGCCGTGCCATGATTTTCAGGCCTTGGGTGACATAGGCGCGGTTCAGGCCTTTCAGTGGCACTACATCGCAGATGGTGGCCAGCGCCACGAGTTCCATCCATTGCAGCATGTTGGGTTCGGGTTGTTCAGAGGTGTAGTAGCCGCGCTCGCGCAAGGCCTTGTTGGTGGCGACAACCAGCATCATGACAACGCCTGCTGCACAGAGATGGCCGAGGCCCGACAAATCATCCTGCCGATTGGGATTTATCACGGCGTAGGCTTGCGGCAGTTCAGCGCTAGCTTGATGGTGATCGACGATGATGGTTTCGAGACCGAGTTCTGCGGCATGAGCCAGGGGATCGTGGGACATGACACCGCAATCCAGTGTGAGCAAGACGTGGGCACCCTGCTCTTTCAGGGTTTTGACGGCGACTTCGCTGGGTCCATAGCCTTCGGTGACGCGATCGGGAATATAAGCATTGGCGCTGTGGCCGACGGATTTGAGAAAGCGCAGCATGATGGCGGCAGAGGATACGCCGTCTACGTCATAGTCGGAGATGATGCCGATGGGTTCACGTGATTGAATGGCATCGGCCAAACGATTGGCTCCCTTGGTCATGTCGCGCATGGAATCAGGCGGTGGCATAAGGCCGCGGATGGTGGGGTTCAGAAAGTTTTCAGCATCATCCAGCGCCACATCGCGGGCCGCCAACACACGGGCGAGGATTTCCGGCAGGTCGTAGCGTTGGGCAATGGCTTCGGCCAGTCTGGTATTTTCAAGCCGCGATTCCCAGCGCTGGCCTTTGGCCGAGCGGGTGATGTTGAGGAAGGCTTCAGGCACGAAGGGACCTCATCCGCCCCGTTGGGGCACCTTCTCCACGAAGGCGTGGAGAAGGGACTACAGCAGTCACTTCCCTAATGAGTTTGAAGATGGAAACAGGTATCAACACCGTCCCTTCTCCATCCCTTCGATGGAGAAGGTGGCGCAAAGCGCCGGATGAGGTCCCTTCCTCACAAGCGCTCAATTCGAATGACCCTGGGTGTGCCCGCCACATGGCCATCTTTTTCGATCTTGGCCACGGCTTTACGGATCGAGGTTTCCAACGTGTCGTGGGTGATCAGTGTGAATTGGGCAGTGGCCCTGGCCTCCTGGGTGTTGGGTTTGCCGCGCTGGACGATGCTTTCGATGGAAATTTTTTCATCGGCCAGAATGCGGGCGATGGCCGCGACGGCGCCCGGTTTGTCATGCAATTTCATGGCGACGTAGTAACCACCTTCATGGGCCTTTAACGGCGGCACCTTGAAGGGTTTCAGATTTTTGACGGGAATGCCGAAAGCAGGACGGAAATTCTTGCGGGCAATATCGACGATATCTGCCACCACGGCAGAAGCTGTGGGATGGCCACCCGCACCCCGCCCTTCCAAAAACAGGTCGCCGACAAAATCACCTTTGATGACGACGGCGTTGAAAACACCATCGGTGTCGGCCATGGGCGAACCCTTGGGAACAAGCGTAGGATTTACCCGCTGCTCAATGCCAGCGTCATGGCGCACGGCCACACCCAGCAACTTGATCTTGTAACCCATTTCGGAAGCGTTGCGAATGTCATCCAGCGTGATGGCTTCGATGCCTTCGATGGCGATGCCTGCCACGTTGACTTCGGTGCCGAATGCCAGTGACGCGAGGATGGCCAATTTGTGGGCCGTGTCAAAACCACCGACATCAAAAGTCGGATCGGCTTCGGCATAGCCCAAAGCCTGGGCTTCGGCCAAAACATCGGTGAAGCTGCGGCCCTCTGCGCCCATTTTGGTCAGGATGTAATTGCAGGTACCATTGAGAATGCCAAAGACCTTGCGCGGTGCATTGCCGACAAGGCTTTCGCGCAGGGTTTTGATGACGGGAATTCCGCCTGCAACCGCAGCTTCAAAATTCAAGGCAACGCCTGCAGCTTCGGCTTTTTTGGCCAATCCAACACCATGATGGGCGAGCAAGGCCTTGTTGGCGGTGATGACGTGTTTGCCACTGGCGATAGCTGCTTCAACAGCTTCCTTTGCCGGTCCTGAATCGCCGCCAATCAGTTCGATGAAAACGTCAATGTCGAGGGATTTGGCAAGGGCAACGGGATCATCATGCCATTTCAGCTGGCTTAAATCATGGCCACGGTCTTTGCCTTTTGTTCGGGCGCTGACAGCATTCACCGTGATGCCGGTGCCTGCCCGCAAGTCCAGCAGTTGGCCATGGGTTTTCAGGATGTCCAGCACACCGGTGCCCACCGTACCTAATCCTGCAATACCAAGGCGCAATGCGTTTGCCATAATTTATGCCTATCTCTCAATGGAGCGGGTCTTATGGCTGTGGAAGGGCGATTTGGCAAGAAAGCCGCTTGCGATAGATTTGCAAATGCCTAAATTGGGCCGTGTCATTCAGGGAAACAACATGAGCGAGAAAAACCAGCAGCGTGTCGATCCGCAGATATTCAGTCTGGCAGATCCGGCCAAGCTCGTGCAAAATCTGGCGCAGGTTTACGAGCGGGCGGCGCGACTGGCCAAAATTCTGGCGGAGCGACCGGAGCAACAAAAGCAAGATGCCGAAAACCAGGTTGTTCCCGTGGCGCAAGTCAGCAAGACTTTGGGCGATATCTGGCAAGCCCAACTTGCCCAGCCGGAGAAGCTGGCGGCTGCACAGCAGCAGTTATGGTCGCAATACACAGAGGTGTGGAACAATTCATGGGCCAAGGCATTGGGCCACGCGGCCAAGCCTGTGGTGGAACCGGCCCGCAATGACAAGCGCTTCAAGGATAGGGATTGGGCCGAGAACACGGCCTATGATTTCCTCAAACAACTCTATCTGGTGTCGACCAATTGGGCCCAGGATTTGGTGGCAACGGCGGAAGGTGTTGATCCCCACACCAAACAGAAGGCCAAATTCTACGTCGAGAATATTGCCAACGCATTTTCGCCCAGCAATTTCCCGCTGACCAATCCAGAGGTCATGCGGGCCACGCTGGCCAGCAGCGGCGAAAATCTCTTGAAGGGCATGGATCGGCTGGAACGGGATTTCACCACTGCCGATGGCCGTTTGCGGATCACGCAGGTTGATGGCACGCCGTTCAAGCTGGGTGAAAACATTGCCATGACGCCCGGCAAAGTGATTTTCCGCAATGAGGTTTTCGAACTCATCCAATATAGTCCGCAAGTAGCGCGGGCCCATGAAATCCCCCTGCTCATTGTGCCGCCATGGATCAACAAATATTACATCCTCGACCTGAATGAGAAAAAGTCCTTTGTTAAATATTGCGTGGAAAATGGCCTGACGGTTTTTATCATGTCGTGGGTCAATGCCGACGAGGCCCAGGGACGCAAGAGTTTTCACGATTACATGCGCGAAGGATTTCTGACGGCTGTCGATACCGTTCTCAAAGCCACAGGTGCGCCATCGGTCAATACGGTTGGTTTTTGCATTGGTGGTTCACTGGTCGCCTCTTCACTGGCCTATATGGCGGCCAAAAAAGATCGTCGTGTGAACTCCGCCACATTTTTCACCACGCAAGTTGATTTCAGCAAGGCTGGCGATTTGCTGGTTTATGTGGATGAAGAACAGGTGAAATGGATTGAGGAACGCATGCAGGACAAGGGCTATCTGCCCGGCAACCGCATGGCAGATGCCTTTAACCTGCTGCGCTCCAATGACCTGATCTGGTCGAATGTGGTCAACAACTACCTGCTCGGCAAAGATCCAACGCCGTTTGACTTGCTGTTTTGGAACAGCGACTCAACCCGCATGCCTGCGGGTGTTCATGCGTTTTATCTGCGCGAATTTTACTTGTCCAACAAACTGGCGCTGGGCCGCATGGTCGTGGACAATGTGCGGCTGGATTTGTCGAAAGTGAAAATACCGGTTTTCAATCTGGCGTGCCGCGATGATCATATTGCACCTTTGCCATCGGTGTTCAAATTGGGTGAGTTTTTTGGTGGCAAAACCACTTTGGTGGTGTCGGGATCGGGCCATATTGCGGGCGTCGTCAATCCACCTGCTGCCAACAAATATCAACATTGGGTCAATCCGGCCAACCCGCCAAATCTTGAGGACTGGATGAAGTCGGCCACTGAAAAACCAGGCTCCTGGTGGCCCACATGGCTGGACTGGATCACCAATAACTCCGGCGATAAAATTTCTGCGCCAATTCCGGGCGAGGGCGTTTTTCCTGTTTTGACAGATGCGCCGGGAGACTATGTGCGGGTGAGCGGCATCTACTGATTGTCGATGTCGGTTTGTGTTATTACATAAGTGCCCCTGAACCGCACTGTGTCGCCCGGCCGCAAGGTTGACCATTGGCCGTTGTTGGCTGTTGCATCGGTTGAATCCAGTAATGGCGCAACATCAATAAACAGTGTTTCATTGGCAGGCGTTGGCGGAATGCCTGACCCCAAATGCACATCGGCCACAGCGATGCCCGATATGCTGACGGTGCCGTTGTTGGCCACTGCGTAATAGTAAGTGATAGTGTCATTCCTGTCGACGACACCGTTGCCGTTCAGGTCATGGGCTGGCAACGCAAAGGCCCAGCTCTTGGAAATGGTGATGGACGGCGTGCGGATGACTGTGGTCGTTGCCGCTGCTGATGTATAGGCATCGGTTTGGGCAGTATCCATGGTTGCTGTGTTGGCGTAATTACCCGTGCCATCGATATCACTTTGCGGCACCACATAGGTGGCGGTGTAGACAAAGGTCTCGCCCACATTGATCTGGCCATTGCCGTTGCTATCGCCCGAGGTATATGTCGGACCTGTGTTGAGCGTGCGGGCACTTGCGCCCAGTAACAAAGTGTCAGTCAGGGTCAGGCTATTAAGTGTTGTAGCTCCTGCATTGGCGACTGAAATAGTATAGGTGAGTGTGCCCGGTGCCGAAATGCTGGCGGCCGAAACTGCTTTGCTGATGTTGAAAGCAGAAAGGCTCCAAGACAATCTAAAAGTGCCTGTCGCGCTGGCATAGCCATCCACTTGGATGCGGTAAACCGTTCCTAATGTGACGTTAAATATATTGCGACTGCCATAGTTGGCATTTGGCACCGTGGCGCAGCCTGTCGTGTCGTCGTTGGAAGCCAATATAGTCAACGCACCGACTGCCGATCCACTGAAAGATTGCAGCGTGGTATCGAAGGTTGTTTGGGTCGCTCCACAGGTTTCGAAGGTGACACTGCCCGAGGCGGGGGCGGTCCATGAATACCAGAATGTATTGAGACCGCCGCCGCCGAATGTTGCTGGCTCGCCGGCTTGGCTGGTCGCCAGTGGTGTTGCCGTATTTCCAGAGATTGCGCCAGATGTGCCGCTGATGGTGGTGCCGGGAAAGTTGTCACTGGCCATCGCTACGCCAACGCTCCCAAGTGACGCCACGCTCCAACACAACAAAATCAAAAGCCAACGGACAAACATACGTCACCACCAACAGTCAGGCCCCCAGACCGATAGGCAGATACTACATCAATTAGGTTAAATTGGCGTATATATGCAATTTTTGGATGCAGATTGTTATTTTACAACTATAGGTACTTTTAAGGACAACAAAAAAGGCCACCCAAAAGGGTAGCCTTTCTGTTGATATCGTTGCGGATTTAACGCTTCGAGAACTGGAAGCGGGCACGGGCTTTGGCGCGGCCGTATTTTTTGCGTTCGACGGCGCGGCTGTCGCGGGTCAGGAAGCCTGCCTTTTTCAAGGCACCACGCAAGGCTGGCTCAAAGTTGTTGAGCGCACGCGAAATGCCGTGGCGGATGGCACCGGCTTGGCCAGAGAGACCACCACCAGCGACGGTGCAGTCCACATCGATTTCGGACAAACGCGCCACCAGAACCAGCGGTTGCTGCACAAGCATGCGCAGAACCGGACGGGCCAGATAGGTTTCGATGGTTTTGCCATTGATGGTGATCTTGCCTTTGCCGCGCTTGATCCAGACACGGGCAGTGGCGTTTTTGCGGCGGCCCGTGGCATAGGCACGGCCCTGCTTGTCGAGCTTTGGCGTGGCGGGTGCCACTGGAGCTGCAGCGCCAGCTGTTGGTGCCAGACCCATGGCTTGGCCAAGGTTGGCGAGAGTTGTTGCTTCGGCCATGGTGCTCAGCCCCTTATCGTGTTCTTGGCGTTCATGGATTTCACATCAAGGGTCACAGGATTCTGTGCCACATGGGGGTGTTCGGTGCCCTTGTAGATGCGAAGGTTGGTCAGCTGCTGGTTCTTCAGGGAAGCGCCAGGCAACATGCGGCGGACGGCCTTTTCGATGACGCGATCCGGATGCTTGCCATCAAGGTAATCCTTGGCGACGCGTTCCTTGATACCGCCGGGAAAACCGGTGTGCCAATAATACTTCTTCTGGTCGCGCTTCTTGCCGGTAAATACGGCCTTTTCGCAGTTGATGACAATAATGTTGTCACCGCAATCCATTGAAGGTGTGAAGGTCGGCTTGTGCTTGCCGCGAAGACGGTTGGCGATGATGGTTGCAAGGCGGCCCACAACGAGGCCTTCTGCATCGATCAAAATCCACTGCTTCTGAATGTCCGCGGCTTTCGCCGAATAGGTCTTCATCGCATGATCTCTTTGTTATCAAAACAACAGCGCCACGGTTGATGCGGCGCTTTCAGTTGCGGGCTATGCCGCTGAGGCCGGGAAATGTCAAGCAAAACGCCGATAATTCTTGTGTGGTTTTATAGTACCACATATTTGCCTTGCGCCATCAGCCAGGTTCACTTTGTAGTGGAGTGTCGGCCTGCACTTGGCTATGTTCGTGTCGAAAGGTTGTCGAACCCGTGCGCATTGGTCAACTTCTGCTAGCAGCATCGATATTATCTGGTCTCGTTACTGGCCACGGCTCGACCGTGTTGGCTGAAGACCCGCCCGTTGTTGTGACACCGCCTGCCGACACGCCACCCGCAACCCCGGCTATCACGCCGCCCGCTACGCCGCCTGTTGTGCCTTCGACGGATGCAGGCACGCCGCCGCCTGTAACCCCGCCTGTAACGCCAGAATTAACGCCAGACTCTCCACCGGATGAAACCATGACACCACCAGAAGACGGAACGACTGATGCCCAGGACGAAGATTTGAGCATTGGCGAAGTGCCTGCCGTTGAGCCCGTGGAATTGACGGCCGATACGGCCCGCAAGGCATTGGATGCATATGCGTTGGCCAGCGACAAGTATAAAGATGCCGAACTGGAGAATTTTGAAAATCTGCAGGATTTTGTCGATCAGGCACCGCAAGGCAAGACCTTTGAGGCCGATATCAAAGCTGCCGGATTTGAAAATGTCACGGTGTGGAACAATACGGTGACTACGATCAGTTTTGCCTATGCCAACCAGCTGGATGACCAGTCGGCAGAAATCCGCCAGCAGATTGAAGATATCAAGACCGACGAAGCCATGGCGCAGGACATGCGCGACCGCATGGTGACAGCACTCAGTGCGCTCATTCCTTCGGATAACAACAAGAAGATCATTGAAGAGCTGACAAAAGACACAGCCTATGTCGAAAAGCTCAAGCTGCTGGAACCCGAAGGCGAATGAACAGCCGCCTGCAACACCGTTTGCAAGACGGTGTCTTGCGGTTGACCCTGGATGATGATGGCAGCCGGAACAGCCTTTCCGAGGGTATGATGTCTGAGCTGACGGCGGCCCTTGCAGATGCACACGCCAGCAGGGAGGTGCAGGTGATTGTCTTGGCCGCAGCAGGCATGGCATTTTCTTCGGGCCACAATCTCAAGGAATTGACGGCGCATCGCACGGACCCGGATGGGGGTGCAGCCTATTTTGAAAAAGTCTTTGGCATGTGTGCCAAGCTGATGTTGGCCATCAGCCATCATCGCTGTGCGGTGATTGCCGAAGTCAATGGTTTGGCAAGTGCCGCAGGTTGCCAGCTCGTGGCGTCTTGCGATTTGGCCTATGCCTCGCCACAGGCCACATTCTGCACGCCAGGTGTGAATATCGGCCTGTTTTGCTCAACCCCCATGGTGCCCTTGTCGCGGGTTATCGGCGCAAAGCACGCCATGGAAATGCTGCTGGTTGGAGGCGTTCATGACGCGGCTTTTGCCGCGCAGGCGGGCTTGCTGAATGCTGTAGTTCCTGACGGCAGATTAACGCTTCATGTCAATACTTTAGCAGAAACCATTGCTGCAAAGTCTCAAGCCGCAATTGCCTATGGAAAGCGGCTGTTTCATGACCAGCGACAACTTGATCTTGCAACTGCCTATGAAGTCGCGTCCGGCATCATGGTTCAAAACATGCTCGATGGTGATGCTTGCGAAGGACTAGACGCTTTCATCAACAAAAGACCACCGCAATGGCCGCCGCTCAAATGAAGCCCGAGACAAGCATGCGCAATCATGATGACTATTCAGCCGACTATCTCAGATCGGTTTTGCGCGATGTGAAAACCATAGCGCTTGTTGGTGCCTCGGCCAACACGGTGCGGCCTTCTTTCCTGGTCATGAAATATCTGATCGAAAAAGGTTACACCGTGGTTCCCGTCAATCCCGGCATGGCGGGACAAGATTTGTTGGGACAAAAGGTTTATGCAAACCTCGCGGATATTCCCATTCCAATAGACATGGTGGATGTGTTCCGCAACGCCGATGCCGCACTGGCAGTCACCGAGGAAGCATTGACAATGTCGCCGCCTCCCAAAGTCATTTGGTTGCAATTGGGGGTGCGCAACGAAGCAGCTGCTGAAATGGCGGAAACAGCAGGCTTGAGAGTTGTGATGAACCGCTGTCCCAAAATGGAATACGGAAAACTGTCCGGCGAATGGGCTTGGGTTGGCGGCAACTCAGGAGTCATCTCGTCAAAGCGGCAAGTCATGAACCCGAGTGGCAGGTTGCAAAGCCTGGGCATCGGGAAGAAATCATGAGCAAGCAATGTTGGCCACTCCCTAACATCAGTTCTACTGGCTTGGCATTGATCGACCGATCGTGCATGTTGCTGCATCGCATAACACCATTCAGGCCTACCACAGGAGACAAGCCATGAGCGACGCCAAACCAGGATTTGAGACACTTGCCATTCATGCAGGCACTGCGCCTGATCCCGCCACGGGAGCCCGCATCACGCCGATTTATCAGACCACGGCCTTTGTCTTCAATGATGTGGAACATGCCGCTGATCTTTTTGCCTTGCGGGCCTTTTGCAATATTTATACCCGCATCATGAACCCGACCCAGGCACCGCTGGAAGCCAAGGTGGCTGCTCTTGAGGGTGGTACAGCTGCCCTTGCTGTGGCTTCCGGCCATGCCGCGCAATTGCTGGTGTTTCACACCATGATGCAGCCCGGCGATGAATTCGTTGCGGCGCGGCAACTTTATGGTGGCTCGATCAACCAGTTCAACCATTCCTTCAAATCATTCGGCTGGAATGTTGTTTGGGCAGATGCCGACGACCCGGCAAGTTTCGAAAAGGCAATCACTTCCAAAACCAAAGCCATATTTGTTGAATCAGTAGCCAATCCCGGTGGTCGTATTACTGATCTCGATGCCATTGCCAAAATTGCCAAGAAGGCTGGCTTGCCACTGATTGTTGATAACACCATGGCAACGCCCTATCTCTGCAAACCCTTCGAACATGGGGCCAATATTGTTTTGCATTCCCTCACCAAATTCATGGGTGGACATGGCAATTCCATGGGTGGTGCGATTGTCGATGGCGGCAATTTTGATTGGTCGGCCAGCGGGCGCTATCCCCTGCTCTCGGAACCCAACGCCAGCTATCACGGCATGAAATTGCACGAAACTTTTGGCGGTATCGCTTTTGCCATTGCCTGCCGGGTTTTGGGATTGCGCGATCTGGGACCATCCATTGCACCACTCAATGCTTTCCTGATTCTGACGGGTATGGAAACTTTGGCGCTGCGCATGCAAAAGCATTGTGACAATGCCTTGGCCGTGGCGACATGGTTGTCGAAGAATACAAATGTGGCATGGGTGAACTATGCAGGACTGCCCGGCGACAAGCACCATGCACTAGCCAAGAAATACACGCCAAAGGGCGCTGGTGCGGTGTTCACATTCGGCCTCAAAGGTGGCTATGATACGGGCGTCAAACTTGTGTCAAATGTGAAGCTGTTTTCGCATCTCGCCAATATCGGCGACACGCGGTCGCTGATCATTCATCCCGCATCAACCACCCACAGCCAACTTTCCAAGGAACAACAAGTGAAGGCCGGTGCAGGTCCTGATGTTGTGCGGTTGTCGGTGGGTATCGAAGATGTGAAAGATATCATTGCCGATCTGGAGCAGGCGCTGGGTTGAGGGGGATAATTTCATTTTTTTGTATTGAGTGTTGCAAAAGCCCGGCTTCAGTTTAACACCATAAGCCACATGAACTGACCGCTTCAATGGCGGCTTTTAGAAGTCGCATGTCGTCGCCCCACCTCCGCCAAATGCCAAAGGACCGCTGTCAATAAGAGCAGCGCGCCCGCTTGGTGCAACAGCGCAAGATCAAACCGCACTTGAGAGACGATGGTGAGTATTCCAAGTGTCATTTGTGCCAACACAGCCAGCAATACGGCCAACGAAGTTTTATTCCGCATGCGGATGAATTGGATGACGGCAAGGGCAAGCAACACATAAGCCAGCAGGCGGTGATTGAATTGCACCGCCAAATTATTTTCGAACAGGTTGCGCCAGTAGGGTTGCAGGTTGTCGAGGCCATTTGGCATCCAAGAGCCATCCATCAAAGGCCAGGTATCGGATGCGAAACCAGCGTCGAGGCCAGCGACAAAACCGCCTGCCGCGATTTGCACAAAAAGCAATCCAAGAAACCACAGAGCCATCCCCCTGCCCCGTCCCTCCGTCGCCGACTTGTTCAATGTCAGAGCCGTCCAAACCACAGCCGCAAACAACGCCATGGCCAGCGTGAGGTGTGCCGCCAGACGGTATTGGCTCACGTCAACGCGTTCCGTCAGGCCGGAACTGACCATGTACCAGCCCAAAGCTCCTTGCGCGCCACCCATGACAAACAGGAAAATCAGCCACGGAACAAACTTGCGTTTCACCCGCCCCGTCGCCACGAAAAACACCAGGGGAAACAGAAACGCCACGCCAATGAATCGCCCCAAAAATCGATGGGCCCATTCCCACCAGTAGATGGATTTGAAATCCGCAAGATTCATCCAGGTGTTTTGAAGCTTGAATTCAGGAATCTGTTGGTATTTTTCAAAAGCCACCAGCCAATCCGCTTCGTTCAAAGGCGGTATGGCTCCCAACAAGGGTTTCCATTCGGTGATCGAGAGGCCACTATCGGTCAGGCGCGTTGCACCTCCAACGATGACCATGGCAAAGATCAGGGCCGCGATGCACCAAAGCCAGACAAGGATGGCCAGATTGTTTTCAGATTTCATGACGCCTGTTACGTAGGAAATGCGAGAACTGGCAAGCGCCCTTTGGCCGCACCCCGTTTTGCGATTGGGGTGGGTTATAGGGAGGGTATGAAACTCCGCACCCGTAAAGCCATCGGCACTGTTGCCACCTTGCTCTGGATCACCTGCTACTCGCTCGTCATGATGGCGGTTGGGGCCGTCTTGATTGTCGGACGTGGGGTTGCGCTGGAACTGCCGTTTTACATCATTGCCGGATTGGGCTGGGTGCCGGTTGAAATGCTGATCATCCGCTGGATGTCGAGGCCTGATCCCGACGAGGCCGCTTAAGCTACATTGACCCTTCGGAAGCGGTTCATCATCACACCGGGAACGCCTGACATCAGTGCTTCAATGTAGCGGGCCTTCTGGAATCGACCAGACACCATGATGCGCGGCAGGGCCTGCAAGTGATCGGCATGAATGGGAAACACCCCGCCCAAGCGCGTGGTCACCGAACTTTCATAACCCAGTTCCGCGCATAACCTGAACTCACGACGCTGGGCGGCATCGGTGTTGCCATAGGGATAGGCAAAATGTTTTGTGGGCTCACCGAGTTCGGCCTCAATGCGCTTGCCTGACTCGAGAATTTCATGTTTTGCATCGGCATCGCTGAGTTTTGCCAAATTATAATGATTGAGCGTGTGTGCACCAATGGTGGCCAGGGGATCGCTGTTCATGGTGCGGATTTCGTCCCAGGTCATGGCAGCGGCGCGGCACATGGCGTTGAGATCAATGCCATGTTGCTCGCAGGTTCGCCTGATCCATTCGCGCTGTTCGTATTCCGGCAATGCCTGCAAGACTGGTGCAAGCTTGTTCCATGCCACGCGCTTTTGGCCGTCCTCGCGGGTTTCCAGCACAAACTTGTTGTCCGCAAGATCAAGGTCAATCTGATTGCTTTGGGCAATCAATGCTTCAAGGGCCTTCCACCACAATTCGCATGTACCGTCGGCGATGCGCGGTGAAACAAAAACCGTGAACGGACATTTGTGGCGACGAAAAACCGGCATGGCATGAACAAGATTGTCCTTGTAACCATCATCCAGGGTGAATGCCGCAAAGGACCGTTTGCCGATATTGCCAGACTTCAGCCTGTCGGTTGCCTCGCCCAATGAAACCAGATCGTATCCCCTCGCCTGCACCAGTTCAATGATTTCTCCCAGAAATTCGGGGGTAATCTCCAACTTTGAATTTGGCGCAAACCAACGCTGCAAGCCACCACCGGGGTAGACATGGTGCAAACAAAAAATGACTCCCATGCCGGAGAAATACGGTCGCAACACATGGGAAGCGCCTGTGAAGTGCATCACATCAAAACAGGTTTTGAGAATTGCGGTATTCGACATATCAACCTCGGCCCATCGCTAAGAGCAGAAATTAGACAACAATTGTATCAAACAAGTCTTGCGCCAAATGGTTAATGGCCAAGAATCTTTGATGATTGGCGTTGTGAACCAGCCTAGGCGGCAATCACGATGTTGCCTTCAACTTTGACCAGGCTGACAGACCCAATGCCGCGGGACTTCAGCGTATTGGCAGCTGCAGCCGCATCCCGATGTCTGGCCGGAGGTGCATAGAGCACGACTTTCGAACACCCTTGCACGAGGTTGAGCGTGGCTGGTGAAGCTTCACCAGCATGGATCAATACGATATCATAGATCCCCAGCAACGTGCTTGTTACGGTTGCCATGCGCTGGCTGAGCAAGGCATCACTACCCGGCAAATTATCGCCATAGCGGATGACTTGCAAATTGCTTTGGTCGTCGCGTTGAATGGTTTTGGTGAAGTCAGCGCTTCCTGAAACCAGTTCGGTCATGCCGGTCGAAGACGGCAAATTCATCAGGTTCGCAATAATCGAGCCACGATTGTCGAGATCGATCAACATGGTCTTGTGACCCAACAAGGAAAGGCTTCGGGCAATCGCGAGTGTGCTGGTGGCCACTTCACAGCCAGCACCGAGTCCAACAGTCGCTATGGCGTCCGACGTTCCACCTTCCTGCAGCTTCGTCACCAATCCCAACATGGACTGCAAGGCAGAAGCATGATCAGCATCTCGGGCGAAGGACGACATCAAGGCATCCGCTTCAACTTGATTTCGCGCCATTGGCAAATGGGTAAACGAATGCATATCCTCCACCGCCACTGCCGTCACCGGTGGTTGGGCTGGCTGCGGTTTCAATTGGGGTTCGACTTTGATTACAGTTGGTTCCGGTTGCAAATCCCTGACAATCGGTTTTGGCAGCGGCAATTCTGGTACGGGCATGACGGTATCAACGGCAGCGCGTGCAGCCGGGATGGCCCGGGTCTGGTTCAAGCCTTGGGCCTGCATCAACGCCGCTTCATTCATCCGCGCTGCCTGAACCATGATTTCAAACAAGAACGCCAAGCTTAGTCCCAATCCCAAACCTGCCAGTGTAGTGAGCGCAACGATGGGACCGACTTTCGGAAAATAGGGTGATGCCGAGGCACCTGCCTGTTGGATCACGCGGGCAAAACCTGGCTGAAGATCAAGGTTCTGCCGCGTGTTGGTGTCGGCAAAACGGGCCAGCATGATTTCAAGTTGACCGCGGTTGGCCTTGGCTTCCCGCTCAATTTCCTGGAGCTTGACATCTTCCTGGGCTGATGCGCCCTCACGAACCTTGAGGCCTGTCATGCTTTTGCGCAACGAAGCGGCGCGTGCCGCAGCAATCTTGGCTTGGCCTTGCAAGCCTTCAACAATTTTCAAGGCTTCGCGGCGGACCTGCTTGTTGACTTCGGCAATCTCCTTTTGGGCCGCAAGCATCTTCGGGTGATTTGGCAGATAAGTTGTCGAAAGATCAGTCAAACGACGGGCCGTAGCCAATTGTTGTTCCCGCAGACGTTGGATGGTTGCTGAATTGAGTACGTCGGTAGAAGCATCCACCGAGCCAGTGGTTTCCAAAAGATTGCGGATTTCGTCAGCCCGGGCTGTGGCTTCGCTGCTGGCCGCTTCCGCAAGGGTAATCTGACTGTTGAGTTCTGAAATTTCCTGTGCACCCAGCGTTACCAATTGGCCTTTGAGGAGTCCGGCTTCAGCCCGGAATTTCTCAACCGCTGCGTCAGAAAATTTTACCTTGGCCCGCAATTCGTCGATTTGCGAGGCCAGCCATTCACGGGCCCGGCCCGTAGTGCCGAGTTTGGCTTCGCGGGTTGAAAGTGCAAAAGTTTCCGCCAGGGTGTTGGCAATACTGGCCGCCGTTTCGCTGTCAGTCGAGCTGTATTTGATGCCGATCACATTGGATTCAGGAATGGGATAAACTGTCAGTTTGCGATACAGGCGTTGCATGGCCCGCTGTTCAAGCGACATCAAGCGGGGGTCGTCCGAAAAGCCGGTCCTGATCAACACCTGTGTGAGGGGAGACAGTCCCTTGGACATCGGGTCAAATTCAGGTTTGCCGGCCAGTGCCAGTGCCTTGACAACACGCATTCCCAAATCCTCGGATTGCAACACCGCCACCTGGCTGGTGATAATGCGTTGATCGATCGGATTATCCTTGGCTTCTGGCTGTACCAGATTGGCACTGTCATAGGGGGTAGCTTGATTGTCGATCAGCACGCGGGCTTCCGAAATATACACGGGAGTAATGAATGTCACAATCGCCAAGCCGGACAGCAGCCCTATCAAAAGGCAAGACAGTGTCAGCAGTTTCCGTCGACCCATGCCGCGGAAGACATCTAATATGCTGAAGGAAGGGGCTTGCCCCATGTACTGGCTCATCGCGATTACTCTTGCTGACAACTTTTCCCGCCGAGACTCAGGTGAAGCACGGAAGGGTTCAGCAACACTTTTCGCTGTTTATGGTAACCAATCCCTTAACAGCCAGACGTTGCAAGTTTAAACCTTTACTAACCATATTTCGCTAGCGTGTGTGTCATTCGGGTTTGTTCCCGCGGTTTGTCAATATTTGAGTCAGAGACGTTTCTCATGCGTATAGCAGCAGTGGCCCTATCTACATTTCTTCTCGCTGGTTGTGCCAGCAATTGGGAAACATCCGGCCCGACGGCCCCCATGGGGGGAACAGGCGTCATCGCTGACGATAGTTTGGCGTCTGGACCAGATGCGGTTTCATCCATTTCACAATTGCCGGCCGGCAACAATATTGGTGCCCAACCACCATTTGCCACGCAAGGCGAAGCAGCAGCATATGAATTTGGTGCAGGCTACCGCGTGGGTGCTGGCGACCGATTGAGCATTCGGGTTGTTGGTGAACCTGATTTGACAGGTGAATTTGTGGTTGACGCTTCAGGCATACTTTCTATGCCTTATGTCCAGTCGGTCCGGGTCGCCAGCCTCAACACGGGCCAGATCGAAAAGCTGATCGTACAGAAATTGAAAGCTGGTTACCTGCGCGATCCAAAAGTTTCAGTGCAGGCCATTGCGCTTCGCCCCTTCTATATCATGGGTGAAGTTGCCACGGGCGGAAGCTTTCCCTATCAGCCCGGAATGACAGTGCAAAATGCCATTGCCATAGCGGGTGGCTACAACACACGCGCCGATCATGGCACTGTGTTGATAACCCGCAAACTCTCCAAAGGTACGACGACTTACAAAGTGCCAGTCACAACGCAGGTTTATCCAGGTGATATTGTCTATATCCGTGAACGCTGGTTTTGATTTCCAGCTCTGAGTCGATGCGCATACTCCATGTTTTTCGCAGTCCCGTCGGTGGCCTGTTTCGTCATGTCCGTGATCTAGCCCGCGGCCAACAGGCGCTTGGCCACGATGTTGGTATGTTGTGTGACAACACAACGGGTGGCGTGACGGCTGACAAGTTGTTGCGTGACGCCGCCGGATTTTGCAATTTGGGCATTGCGCGCAAAACAATTTCGAGGTTGCCTGGACTTGGTGATATCGCAGGTGTGCGAGCTGCCATGGCTGTGGCCCGCGAAAAAAACATCGACATTATTCATGGCCATGGCGCAAAGGGCGGACTTTATGCACGACTTGCGGGTCGGCTGCTTGGCATTCCCTCAACCTACACCCCCCACGGCGGTAGCTTACATTACAAGTGGGCGTCCGCAGCTGGCATGGTGTTCCTAACCAGCGAAATGATTTTAGCCCGTGTTGGGTCGGGGCTATGCTTTGTATGTGATTATGAGCGCAAGGCCTTTGCGGGTAAAATCGGATTGGCTGGAAAGCCCAATGTCATGGTTCACAATGGTTTGTGGCCAGAAGAATTTGTGGCGCGACCTTTCCATGCCGATGCCACCGACTTTTTGTTTGTGGGAGAAATCCGCCATCTGAAGGGCATTGATTTGTTGTTGGAAGCGATGGTCCGCTTGCCAGGAGCAACGTTAACGGTTGTCGGCGACGGTGCCGAACAAGCGCGCTACGAAGAACTTTCACATTCACTGGGGCTTGGCCAGAGCGTGCGGTTTGTGGGTCGCAAATCCATCTCGGAAGCTGTCCAAATGGGGCGGATCATGGTGCTTCCCTCGCGCAATGAGTCATTCCCTTATGTTGTGCTGGAAACAGCCGCAGCCGGATTGCCGTTGATTGCAGCAGATGTGGGAGGCATTTCAGAGGTTGTGCCAAAGCAAATGCTTTTTCCGGCAGAGGACGTTAACCAATTAACCTTGTTGATGACGCAGGCCATCGCCAAATCCAATCGTCACATCATTGATACAAAATCATTTTCTATTGCAATCCGTGATCAATACACTGCCTCCCGGATGGCTACTCAACTCACTGCTTTCTATGATACGCTTCGTCTTGGGTCAGGCCGTTAACGGGTTAATAACCCTGTTTAACGGGATTGGTTAGCGGAAATCGGTTAAGGCCCCCTGCTTGCAGTTGTTATTTGCAGAACTTTGGTTGTTTCAAAGTGAAGCAGAGACATGAAACGCAACAACGACAACATCCAGTCCGTAACAGGAAGTGACCTGTTCCAGGAAGAATTGGTCCAACGATGGTCCGGGCGGCGCGATGCTGTCCGGAGGTCCATGTCAGACGGTGCATTCGTTTCTCCCCGCATCGTGGCAGCCATTTGCAGAATAACTGAATTCGTCCTGATTGGGCTTGTCGGCTTGGTCAATTTACTGCGCTATCCCGGCACTGACAAAATCACGAACCCTTGGATCTACGCCAGTCTCGTTCTACTGGTCAGCTTTGGCACACCGCTGTTGATGCAAACACTCAAGGGTTACAACATGAGCACATTGCTGAACCCGCTGCGGCAAATGCCTCGCATTGTCGTCGGTTGGACCATGATTTTTGGTGCACTTGCCGTGTTCATTTTGCTGGCAAAGGCAGGCGAACAAGTATCCCGTATCTGGTTTTTTACCTGGGCAGGCTCCGGCTTGCTATTCTATGTCGCTGGTCGCTTCATCATTTCATCGGTATTACGTCACTTCAACAAAACCGGGCAATTCAACCGTCGGGCTGTTCTGGTGGGCGGTGGTGCCGCTGCTGACAACGTGATTGCTACCCTTGAAAATTCAACTGATACGGGCGTCAACCTTGTCGGCATCTTCGATGATCGCACGGATGAACGCTCGCCCGACCAGTCACGCGGATTGGCAAAACTCGGCAACGTGCATGACCTCATTGACTTTGTTCGTTCCACGCGCATCGAAACAATGATCATCACTCTACCGGTTACGGCAGAGACGCGTTTGATGACCATTCTGAACCAATTGTGGATTTTGCCGGTTGATATTCGTTTGAGCGCACAAGGCCAGAAGCTGCGTTATCGCCCCCGCGCCTACTCTTATATAGGCAACCTGGCCTTGCTGGATCTGTTTGACAGACCGCTGGGCGAATGGGGTCCAGTGTTGAAAGCCATCGAAGACAAGGTTATCGCCTGTTTGGCGCTCGTGTTTCTGTCGCCATTGTTTGCTGCAGTCTCCGTGGCGGTCAAGTGGAACAGCAGTGGACCGATATTGTTCAAACAAAAGCGTTATGGCTTCAACAATGAGTTGATTGAAGTCTACAAATTCCGCTCGATGTACACTTCTGCGGCGGATCAAGACGCCCGTAGACTTGTTACCAAAGGTGACCCAAGGGTAACGTCTGTCGGTCGGTTTATTCGTCGCACCAGCCTGGATGAGTTGCCACAGTTGATCAATGTGCTGAAAGGTGAATTGTCGCTTGTCGGTCCCCGCCCCCATGCCACCAAGGCCAGTGCAGCAGGTGATCTCTACGAAACCGTGGTTGATGGCTATTTTGCCCGGCACAGGGTGAAACCCGGCATGACAGGTTGGGCCCAGATCAACGGCTGGCGGGGAGAAACCGATACTGCAGAGAAAATTGAACGCCGTGTTGAGCATGATCTTTATTACATTGAAAACTGGTCGTTAACCTTCGATCTTTACATCTTGGCAAGAACTCCATTTGCCTTGCTGAACACGGATCATGCCTACTAGCAGTCCAACGGCAGTGCGTAACAGGTTGCCAAGAAAAATGACGACTGCCACCCCTGTAGTCAGACCTATCATTTTCGGACTTGCCGCAGAAAACCTGCGGGAAGTTTGCGTCTGGTTGATGTTTGGCTTGTCGTTCGTGGTTTACATCGAGCCTGCACCCGTTGATATCATGTTTTTGCTGGTGTTTCTCTGCTTCATGCGTGCCGGATTGAGCCTGACCATCGGGACAGTTCCCCTCGTGGTCATGTTGCTGGTCTATAATATTGGTGGAATTGCAAGTTTTCTCAGTATTTCGGGCAATTCTGACGCGGCATTCTTCATGGCGACATCGCTATATATGGGATTGGTTGGCATTCTCTTGGCTTACTACATTGCCCACAACCCGGTGCGACGCTTTGCTGTCATTCAATCTGGCATTACATTTGGGGCATTTGTTGCCGCCGTCACCGGCCTCTTCGATTACTTTTTTG
Organism: Hyphomicrobiales bacterium; assembly: GCA_031417515.1. Lineage (GTDB taxonomy): Bacteria > Pseudomonadota > Alphaproteobacteria > Rhizobiales > Aestuariivirgaceae > Aestuariivirga. The sequence goes on along the minus strand of JANOVS010000200.1, from coordinate 8,934 downwards.
TCGGAGCATTTTCTGGCGGCCTGTTGGAGGGACGGGCAACCGGATTTTTCAAGGACCCCAATGTGTTTTCAACTTACATGATCATGCCCGCCATCATGTTGATGCAAAGTCTGGTATTGCGAACCACTCGGCATCCGATTGTAACGACCGTAGGCTTGATGGTAATTTGCCTTGCCATTTTCCTGTCATTTTCGCGCGGCGCCTGGATCAGCACCCTGGGGGCGGCAATCTTGATGGTTGCGCTCAATTTCATCCTGGCAAGCCAAGCAGCATTACGAACCCGAATCCTGCTGTTTGTTGTTGCAAGCATTATTTTTGGCGCGGTTGCATTTGTCATCATGATGTCCGTGCCGACGATTCAGGACATGTTCATCCAGCGCTTTTCGCTGGTTCAAAGTTATGATGGTGGCGAGACGGGACGATTTGGTGCGCAAGCACTGAGCGTGCCGATGTTGATACAGTTGCCGCTGGGATTCGGTCCTTTAGGTTTTCGGGAAATCTTTGGCAATGACCCCCACAATGTTTATCTAAATGCTTTTGCCTCGTATGGCTGGATCGGCGGCATCGCTTACTTATGCATTTTCATCAGCACCGTGTTTATTGGATTCAAAACCGTGTTCACGCGCACGCCATGGCAGACTGCAAGTATTGCTGTGTTTTGCCCACTCCTCACCACAATGTTGCAAGGTGTGCAAATTGACACAGAACACTGGCGACACTTTTATTGGATGCTTGGCATGATGTGGGGGCTTTACGCCGCCACACTGCAACCCGCTATTGTGATCGGTGGCTGGCGTGCCTTGGGATTGGCCTACAATGCTGATGGTTTTGGCCAGAAGTCACAAGCATGAAATCTGACTCACCTCACAATGCCGGTACACTTTCACGCCTTCTGCATTCTGTCGGTGGTGCGCCTGCCATCAAGCGGTTGGCCGGCCCCGGCATTGCATCATTCACCATAAAAACCGCTGGCGCTGTTTTGGGATATGGCATGATGGTGGTCATGGCCCGGATGATGGATGCCAAAGGTTACGGTCAATTTGGTGTCATGTTGAATGCCTCGGTGGTGTGCAACACAATTGTCGCCGTCGGGCTGCCGACCATCATCATGAGGCTTTGGCCGGAATATCTGGTCAAGAACTTGCCGTCTGGTGCACGCGCTGCGGCTATCCATGGTTTCGTCATCATCCTCGTTGCATCTCTGCTCATGCTCGCCGTTGGTGCCGTCATGGACCACTATGGCATCGGGGCCTCGCAACTTGGTATCGTCGGCGGAGCAATCGCCATTGCGCTGCTTTCAGCTGCAGGCGGGTTCTCGGATTATCTTTCCAGCTTGTTGCGCGCGCAGGACTTTACCATCTGGTCGCTGGCACCGCGTGACATTGTCTGGCGGATTGCTTCACCGGCCCTGTGTGGCTTGCTGCTCTACTATAATGGCCACCTGGATTCGGTTGAGGCGGTTTTGATAACCGCCGCATCAATGTTTGTGATCATGATCCCGCAATTCTTCCTGTCATTCCGGCTTGTGCAAAAATTGACGAAGGGAGCGCACAGTCAAGCTGCCTGGGGTGAATGGCGTAAGATCCTCATGCCGATCTGGGCGGCTTCCATTCTCTATGCCATGATTCAACAGCTCGATGTTGTCGTGGTTGGTTCGCTGGTCGGAAGTGCCGAGGCCGGGGCCTATTTTGCTGCTCAGAAAACCGCCAACCTTCTGAGCCTCACGATGATTGCAGGCGGGTTGATTGGTGCGCCCCTCATGGCGGCTGCCTATCACGGCAACAAGCTGGATGAACTTCGCAGATTGCTGCGGCTGCTGGCGCTGGCCATTGGCGTTACAACTTTGGTGGGTGTCTTGGTGTTGGCAGTTATCGGCGGGCATCTATTAGCTTTGTTCGACAACGAATACCGCAGTGCCTACACGATCCTGATGATCCTCTCGGTCGGCTTTGCCATCGATGCATTGGCGGGCCCCAGTGCCTATCTCATGCAAATGACGGGACTTGAAAAGCCCTGCTTGATCATCATGGCTGTGGCTTATGCAATTGTATTGGCGTTGCAGTTCATGTTTGTGCCAACTTACGGTATGGTTGCTGCAGCTTTGGCCAACACTTGCGGCAGTCTGGTCTGGAGCTTATCAGCAGTGTTCGTGTTGCGACATTACCGAAAAGTTGACCCGTCTGTTCTTGCATTTATCAAGAAGGCCTGAGTTTTGACAGGAGGAAAGATGGTCGGAGCGACAGGATTCGAACCTGCGACCCCTAACCCCCCAGATTAGTGCGCTACCGGGCTGCGCTACGCTCCGACTTGGGGCAGCGTGTAGCTGGCATCCAATGGAAACGCAACATCAAAGCGCGTTCAATTTTGGCTTGCGGCTTAGGGGTTTCGGATGAGCCACAGCATATCGCCGCGCCGCCCGCAGAGTTTTTGCGACAAGCCCGCCAATGCCAACAGCCACGTCACCTCGGCACCAATGACTGCGTAGCCAATTCCCAGAAAGCCCAGTTGTTGGGTCAACAACCAAGCCAAACAAAAGAATATCAGCAGGGTTACCACGCAGGCTCCAGCCGTGCGCATTTGTTGACCGTTGATGGACAGGATGTGTTGGTTCATCCCGCCAAGCGCACGAATGGATTGACCGACCATGAAAAGCGCCAACAAGCCTGTGCCACGCACATATTCACTGCCAAAAATGCCAAGGGCGAAATGTCCAAAAATCAAGGCACCAACTACTGCCATGCCAACCACAGCGAGGGTTGTGAGATTGATTTTGAGCAACAGTGCCCGCACCAGAGTTTCGTCGCGGCGCATGACTGCCTGTGTAAAATCGGTCATGACAAACATCTGACCGGCCTGCAAGATAAAGCCGGCTATGGCCGCCAAGCGAATCGTAACGCCGACCAACGCAACTTCATCCGCAGGCAAAATGAGGCCTGCCACCATTGTCACGATATCGGCAAAGGCAAACGCCACTGCAGAAACGATTGTCAATGCAAAGGCCCGGGGCCGCAGCCTGCTGGAGAATGCCTGACGTGGGGCACTGTAAGAAAGTGGTGCCAATCCTGCGGGTGCCAATATGAATGCTTGTCCCAAGGCCGTTACATAAGCCATCGCTGCAAAGGTCAGAAGTACTGTGTGGGTATTCCATGTAAAACCTATCAGATATCCGAACAGGATGACCAGCAGGAACAAGACAGGCCGCACCAGAAAATCAGGCACATAGCCCAATTCCACCCTGCGGTCTGCCGTTGCCAATGCACTGTTGAAGCGCAAGATGCCTGATGCGGGTGCGCATAAACAGCCAAACACCAGGGCGATGTTTTGTCCTTCCGTGAAAACGCCAGACTTAACCAGGGCAAAGACAATCACGATTGTCATTCCGGTTGCCAAGGCTGAATCACGCATCACGACATTATTGAACTGATGCAGTCCGGAATTCTTGCCATGCATGACGAGGCGCGGAACATGGGTCATGGCCAGCAATGCATAACCTCCAACTACGGCGAGACTTATGAATGCTGCGATGCTCATGCCCAGAAAAACAATGCCAACGTCAGCGACGGGCAAAAGCCGGGTCAAGGCAATCTGGCTGAGAAACCCAATGCCGGCGCCAAAGAACCGTGCACCGACAAAGCCTGCGAGTTTTCCAATGATGCTGGAAAGTTTCATGGTGCGCTGGGGTGCAGCTGCAAGTCAGGGCCTAGCGCGATGCGGGATCAAGCATTTTGCGCGCGTCCGTCAGATCTTTCAGCGCTGCCTTCAAGGCATCGTTTTGGGCAGTTGACAGACGGTAAAGTACTTTGGGAGGCTCATCGCGTGGCCGTGCCAGAGGTGCTGAGCCAACGATTGGCCCGCGCTGCACGGCACCTGCTTTGCCAAGTCGCGGCGCAACTGGCGCCTTGCCAGGCATTGGCGCACCTTCGTGCATTGCATCACCGGCGCGGGGCTTGATGACGCCTTGTCCAACGCCCACGACATAGGCAACGTTTTCTTCCTTGAAAATGCGCTGCACGCCACGAATCGTATAGCCTTCGCCGTAAAGCAGCGAACGAATACCGCGCACCAAATCCACATCGGTTGGCCGATAATAACGACGGCCGCCTGCCCGCTTCATGGGCTTGATTTGCGTAAACTTGGTTTCCCAAAACCGCAAAACGTGTTGCGGAACATTTAGTTCCTCGGCAACCTCGCTGATTGTGCGGAATGCATCAGGTGATTTTTCCACTAAAATTTATCCTTGCCCCTGGTGAATATAAGTCGTCACTCAGTCTTCTTCGCCCGGTTCCAGTCCGTTGATGACATTTTTCATCACCTGGCTAGGGCGGAAAACCAACACGTGACGCGGCGTGATTGGCACTTCTTCACCCGTTTTCGGGTTACGCCCCATGCGCTCGCGCTTTGCCCTGACCATGAAAGTTCCAAAAGATGACAGTTTGACAGACTGTCCATCAACCAGCGCATCAGCCACCAAATCCAGTACGGAATTGACCATATCCGCCGATTCAGTCCGTGAAAGGCCAATGTTGCGGTGCAGTGTTTCGCTCAAGTCTGCCCGCGTCAGAGTCTTCTTATTCATGCCGCGACTCCTCCACAATTTAGATAATGCGGCAAGGTATCCGCAGGTTGCGCAATCGTCAATTGGAAAATGAATTTAACTCAATGGCTTATGGGCAAATGTTAATGCCGCGCAAATTCAAAGCCTGACAAGCGATGCGCCCCAGGTGAAACCGCCACCCATGGCTTCCATCAAGATCAATTGTCCCGGCTTGATACGCCCATCCTTGACGGCAACATCAAAAGCCAACGGAATTGAGGCTGCCGACGTATTGCCATGGCGATCCATCGTCATCACGATGCGTTCCTCCGAAATGCCCAATTTCCTTGCTGTTCCCTCAAGAATGCGACGGTTGGCCTGGTGGGGAACAAACCAGTCGACATCCTTGGCGGTCACACCTGCCATCGCCATGACTTCGTCCATGACGGAAGCAATGTTGACGACGGCGTGCTTGAAAACCTCTTTGCCTTCCATCCGCAAGTGCCCCACGGTCTGGGTTGTGGAAGGGCCACCATCGACATAAAGCTTGTTGTTGTAACGGCCATCGGAGCGGATTTTGGAGGCGATAATGCCGCGTTTGCTACCGTCATCGGGAGCCGACTGCAAAACCACTGCCCCTGCCCCATCGCCGAACAGGACGCAGGTTCCGCGGTCTTTCCAATCGAGAATGCGCGAGAAAGTTTCAGAACCGATCACCAGCGCATTGCGAAACTGCCCAGCCTTGATCAAACTGTCTGCGGTTACCAGGGCATAGACAAATCCCGAACATACGGCCTGCACGTCAAATGCAGCACCTTGCCGGATGCCGAGATCAGCTTGCACACTGGTTGCAGTCGCGGGAAATGTGTTGTCGGGGGTTGAGGTGGCCAAAACAATCAGGTCAATAGCATTGGCGTCCAGATCGGCGGCTTCGAGGGCTTTTCGTGCGGCTTCCGTAGCCAAGGTGCGGGTGGTTTCGCCTTCGCCAGCAATATGGCGGGCGCGAATCCCCGTACGCTCAACGATCCATTCGTCCGATGTATCGACAATCTTTGCCATATCGGCATTGGTCATGATGCGCTTGGGCAACGCAGAACCAACACCTGTAAGGAGACTGATCGACATGGCTGGAACTATTCCGCTTCTGGATTTGGATTGTCGGAATTTGCCTTATGGTCTGCTGCAATGTCGGGCGCAAGTCCTGTCGCCAGTATGGAATGAACGTGGCCAACGTCTTCGGCAATCTTGGCCACCAGGCCGTTTCGAACCATCTCAATGGCGACGTCGATGGCATTGGCGAAACCAAATGCGTCGGTGCTGCCATGGCTTTTTACAACCACGCCATTCAAACCGACAAAAACCCCGCCATTGTGCTTGCGCGGGTCCATGTGGTCTTTCAATGTTTTGAATGCCCCCCTGGCGATGAAGGCACCGATCTTCGACAGCAAACTTTCGGTAAGTGAGGATCGCAAAATGGTGGTGATTTGTTTGGCTGTGCCCTCAGCTGTCTTGAGTGCCACATTGCCTGTAAAGCCTTCGGTGACCACGACATCAACTGTGCCTTTGCCGATATCATCACCTTCGATATAGCCGTGATAGTGTATGGGCAAATCGAGTTCGCGCAATAACCGCCCAGCTTCCTTGACAGATTCATTTCCCTTGAGTTCTTCAACACCAATATTCAGCAATCCAACACTTGGCTGGGACAGTCCGAACTGGCACCGTGCCATGGCTTCACCCATGACGGCAAATTCCAACAATTGACGGGCATCGGCACCAACAGTCGCGCCGACATCCAGCACGACACTTTCACCGCGCAGGGTTGGCCAAAGGCAGGCAATGGCGGGACGTTCAATGCCTGGCAAGGTGCGCAGGATAAAGCGCGACATGGCCATAAGGGCACCGGTATTGCCGGAAGATACAGCCGCCTGAGCCTCGCCCCGCTTTACAGAATCAATCGCCATCCACATGCCGCTTTTGCCACGCCCCCGGCGCAAAGCCTGGCTCGGCTTGTCATCCATGCTGATCGCAACATCAGAGTGATGGACAGTTGCGATGTCTTTGAGTTCAGGATGAAGCGTCAGAATCGGCGCAATCTGCTTTTCATCACCATAAAGCTGGAAGTGACAGCCGGGGTGTTTTGCCGCTGCCAATGCAACTCCCGGTACAACAATACTCGGGCCGTGATCCCCGCCCATGGCATCCACTGCAATGTTCAAAAGTGCAGTCACGATGGCTTATGCTCCGCGTTTAAACGAATGACGATATTTAGCATATACAAGTCTTGGTTCCCAATCCGATTCGTGAAAGCGGCCCAAAGCCGCCAACAGCGTTGAGGATAGTGTCTCGCCCCTTCAAAACAACAGTTAAATCACTTCACAATTTTCAGCGCCGCAAAAGGATTCGGGGACTTTATGGGCTCGATTTCCCGCTCGCCAAAAGTTTCACCGGGCTTGCGGGGATAAAGATCAAGTTCGAGCGCAATGGTTTCGGCAACCACTTCGCCAAGATCAATAAAGCCGTTGGCAATCTGGTCGATGTCTTCGTCGTCGCTGGCATCTTGCGGAACATTGTGAAGGAAATAGCGCTCAACCTCGAAATGAAGATTATTCCTGAACTGTTCAAGGCTGACGACCGATTCCTGTTCTAGATCGAGGTGCACTTGGCCGGTGACTTTCAAACCACCACCGCGCCAGGGCTTGGCTTTTAGTTCGGCAGCGAGGCTATGGATTACAGGTATTTTCAGCCGCTTGGCCAAATCCGCACATTCGCTTGAATCAGCCGAGAGTTTTTCGACAGACCCTAGCTTGGGCACCCGGGCCACATCGAGGGGGCGGGAAAATTCCGGCGATGGTTCTATTTGTTTCATGCGAAAAATATCCGACCGTTGATAATGTCTTCCGGGTTTTGGTTTTGAAGTTTCTGTTGCGCATTTAAAGTCCAAAGTGCGAGCTTGTTTGCACCTGTTTCATTGGTGCTCCCGGCATAAACGTTGCGAGCGAGCGCGATGCTTAAACTCTCAACATCCGTGGATTCGGCATAGGCAGCGACGCGACCAAAAAAAGCTTCAGCCATTTTCCGCACTTTTTTGCCCACACCCAAATCGCCCACGCCCATTTCCCGCAGCGTGCGATCCATATCCGTAAAAAACAAATCCGTCAGGGCTTGTCGGATTGGCTCTGGCTCTGGCTTCAAGCGTTCCAGCACGAGATACACATGAAGCACCATCATTTCAAAGCGACCATCAACCGTGTCTGGTACGGTCCAATCGCGATAAAATCCTGGTTGCCGCGCCGCAGCCACAATCGCCCCATAAAGCGCCTCGGCAGGATTGGTTTTCCGGGAAAACAGGCTTTTCAACATCACGGCCTTGCTCCCGCGCAGTGAAATGGGCAAAAGGTCGTCATGATTTTCAAAAGTCTTTCTGTTGATTCATTTTTGGCCCGCCTTCAGTGCAAAACGGCAATTGTCGTGTTGGCTCTGCTTTCAGGTGGGCTTGTTACCGCTTGTACGCCGGAGATAAACCATCGCGGCTATTATTCCAAGGCAGGCGCCTTGTCGCAAGTGGGCGAAGGCATGGCCAAGACGGAGGTTGAAGGCATCATGGGCTCGCCTTCCACCACCGCCAGCATCAATTTTGCCGGCGACAGCTATTATTACATCACCAGCGTTACCCAAGGCCGGGCTTTTCTCGATCCGGTGGAAGTCAAACGCGAAATCATTGCCGTTCGATTTGACAAAAGCGACCAGGTGACAAGTGTGGCCCAATATGGCCTGCAAGATGGCCGCATCATCAATATCAACACGCGTAAAACGCCAGTTGCGGGCCAGGAATTTTCATTGCTGAAGGAATTGTTCCGCAACCAGACCAACGTCGGTCCGGGCCTTGGTAATCTGAAGCGCAAGATTTAGAAAATTGTTCAGGTCGTATTCAGTATCAGTCTGCGATTTGTGTGGTCTGACCTGAATTGGAGTTGAACAATGAAAAAATTTACTCTTGCCGCCCTGCTCGCGCTGGGTCTTGCTTCCCCCGCAATTGCCTCTGCTTTTTGGGGCGGCACGGTTATCAAGGTTGCTGACTGGGATGTGTTGAATGTGCGAGCCTGGCCTGCCAGCCATTCACAGATTGTTGACAGCTATGACAACGGTGACCATGTGAGCCTGACGGGCCGCTGCAAAAACATTGTGAACAATGTTTCGTTCCGCATTGATGCTGGTGGTTCGGCCAATTGGAAATACAGCAAAATGAGTAAGGCCAGTGTCTGGTGCCAAGTCATGAGTCCCAGCAATCAGTTGGGCTGGGTGCGCGGCAAATTTGTCTGGCCGGAATAATACCTACGGCAGGCAGCCGCAATTTCGACTGGTCACCTTGCAGGGCTACCGCTATGAAGCCTTGAAAG
>JANOVS010000199.1:0-27013 GCA_031417515.1 Hyphomicrobiales bacterium | reverse complement strand
GTCCATGGATCAGCAATCAATTGCCGTGCCATGCCAATGAGGTCGGCCTCACCGGCCTTGAGCACTTCTTCTGCGATCTGCGGCGCGTTCATGCGGCCAAAGGCAATTACGGGCACGCGCGCGACTGCCTTTAATGCCCGGTTGATCTTTCTGAAGTCCTCCGCCGCCACGGCTGCTGGTGGAATTTCCATCCAGTAGCTGGAAAACGAGCCTGCATCCGAATTGAAATAATCCACAAGACCACTGGCTTGCAGATGTTCTGCCATCTGCAAACCATAGTCCGTGTCATAGCCAAACGTCGTGAACTCGTTCACGCACAAACGCACGCCCAGGGGAATGTCAGGTCCCGTTGCTGTCTTGATCGCTTGCATGACCTCGATGGAGAGGCGCATGCGCTTTTCAAACGTCCCGCCATAGGCATCGGTGCGCCGGTTGAAGAAGGGCGAGGCGAAAGATCGCAACAATCCATCATGGGCGATCTTGATCTCAATGCCGTCAAAACCAGCCTCGACAAGATTGCGCGCACTTGTGGCAAAGCCTTCAATCACCGCGACAATGTCGTCCGCATCAATGGCTTTGGTATTCACATGACTCGAAGGCTCGGGCATTTGCGTTGGTGCCCACAGAATATGCGCAGGCTGCTCCAGCGATGTATGGCCACCATGTGTGAGTTGACCAAAAATTTTCGCGCCATGTGCGTGCACTGCGTCTGTCACCTTGCGGTGATGAGGAATAATCTTGGGGTCCCAGGCATCAACAAACCGACGGGACATTTTCCCACTCGGGTGAATGGCCTGGCTTTCAAAAATGATGAGCCCCACCCCACCCCTGGCCCGTTCCTCGTGGTAGGCGGCGTGGGCATCAGACGGCAAACCATCGATATGGCCGAGAGCTGTGAAGTGCGGCTGAAAGACGAAGCGATTGCGAAGTGCGACTTTCCCAATTGCAAAAGGTGAAAGCAGCAACGGGAATGCAGTGGCACCACTGTTGCTCACAGTTTTGTCTTTCTCATTAAATCGCCCTTCCTGTTTCCTGATCGAACAGATGGATTTTTGATCGATCAATTATCAGTGGCATGACATCGCCAGGCTTATGGTTGACCCGTCCGCGAAACGCTGCTGTAATCTGATGGCCTTCAATTTCAGCAACCACCTGTGTCTCTGAACCCGTCGGTTCAACAACTGACAATACGGGCGACAAATCGGTGGAGCGTTTGCCTTTGGTTTGCTCGATATGTTCTGGGCGAATACCAAAAACAGCGGGCTTGCCTTCCTGGGACTGTGAAACAGAACGCGGCAGCGGCAGCATAAGTCCACGATTGGTGCGGAACACGGCTTCATTGTAGTTTCGTTCAACCCTGCCTTCGATCAGATTCATGGCAGGAGAGCCTATGAAACCAGCGACGAACAGATTGGCGGGATGATCATAGAGATCAAGCGGCGCACCTATCTGCTCGACAAGGCCACCGTTCATCACGACGATGCGGTCTGCCATGGTCATGGCTTCGACCTGATCATGGGTGACATAGACCATTGTTGTTTTGAGACGCTGATGCAATGCCTTGATCTCGGCGCGCATTTGCACGCGAAGCTTCGCATCCAGATTGGACAAGGGTTCGTCGAACAGAAACACTTTTGGATCGCGAACAATGGCACGCCCCATGGCGACGCGCTGCCGTTGGCCACCTGAAAGTTGGCGTGGGGTGCGATCCAGAAGTGGAACAAGATCGAGAATATCCGCAGCGCGCCTGACCCGTTCGTTGATCTCGGTTTTCGGTGCATTGGCAAGACGCAAGGAGAACCCCATGTTCTGCGCCACAGTCATGTGGGGATAGAGAGCATAGGTCTGAAACACCATCGCCACATCACGATCTTTCGGAGCCGTGTCATTCACCACCTGGCTGTCGATCCTGACTTCACCGCCGGTGATTGTTTCAAGTCCAGCCAGCATGCGCAGCAGCGTTGACTTGCCACACCCGGATGGACCGACGAGAACGACAAATTCACCGTCGGCAATGTCCATCGACACGCCCTTGATCACGGCGAAAGTGTTGAACGATTTGCGGACGTCGTGAAAGCTCACTGTGGACATGTTGGTGCTCCGGAATTCACAATACAAACACGGCTTTTTCCGTCTTGCGCTCATCGAAGAGTCGGAAGGCGGTTTCTGCCTCGTCAAGGCTGAATGTATGTGTCGCGAGTTTCTCAAGATCAATTTTGGCAGCGTCGATGATCTTCAAAATGTCGTCATATTCTGCGATGCCAAAATACCATGAGCCCATGACTGTCAGCTGTTTGCGGATCAGTTGTTCGCTGGGTCGGATGGAGAGCGTTTGCGACTCCCCGACGAACGCGACCTTCCCAAAGGCCGCTGCCATGTCGAGCGCCATGTTCTGGGCTGCCCCATTGCCAGAACAATCGATGGCGGCGTTCAGTCCCGTGCCGCCCGAGAAGTCCATGATCTGCTCGCGCGCTTTCGGATCAGCCGGATCGAGAACAAGGTCAGCGCCCATTTTGAGCGCGAACTCCCGTCGTTCAGCGATGGGATCAAGCGCCACCACGCGCCCGCCCAAGGCCTTGGCGGCGAGCACGCCCGCTGATCCCATGGGGCCAAGACCCCAGACGCCCACTGTTGAAAGGCCATCAATGTCGAGCTTGCGGCAGGCGCTGCATAAAGTGCCAAAGGCATCCGTCGAAATGGCTCCGGCCAAGAATGACATTGTGTCTGGCAAGCGCAGCAAGTTGCGTTCCGGCACAGCCAGATATTCCGCATTGCCGCCATGGGTCGTGAAGCCCAAACACTTCCACTTGGCACACAAATGGAAATGGCCTTGGCGGCAATGTCCACACACACCGCACCCGATAGCGAGGTGAATTGCGACGCGGTCATCCTTTTTGAACTGGCGAACAGCTGCTCCGGTCTCAACGACAATGCCTGCCGGTTCATGGCCAGTCACACAGGTGCCAACACCATCGCCTGAAATCACGGCATTGCCGTAGTAGAGGCTGAGATCACTCCGGCAAATGCAGGAGGCTTTGATCTGAACCAACACCTCGTCCACAGCTGGTTTTGGAATGGCGATATCGCGAATGTCCACGCGCTTGTCGCCTGGCAGGAATACAGCTTTCATGATGTTTCTCCACAAAATTTCATTTGACCGCTCCTGCTGTGAGACCGCGCACGAATGAGCGTTGCATGACCAGGAACAACAACACGACCGGCGCAAAGGCAATGACGCCAGCTGCCGCAATTCCTGCGTAATCAACGCCGTATCGCCCCTGCAGAGCGGCCGCACCAACGGTCAGCGGCTTCAGCGTTTCATCCTGGATGACAACGAGCGGCAGCAGATACTCCTGCCACGAGAACAGAAATGAAATCAGCGCCAGTGACATCAGGCCTGGGCGCACGATCGGCAGAACGATGAGCCAATAGGTCTTGAAGATCGATGCGCCATCGACCGTTGCGGCCTCGATCAATTCACTGGGCACGTCTTCCATGACGGTGCGCATCATGAAAATCGAAAACGGCAGGAGCAGTGCGGCCTGGGGCAAGATCACGCCGAGATGGGAGTCAAGCAGGTCAAGGCGATTGAGGTTGCCATAAAGGGCAACAATCACCGAAGGTGCTGGCAAAACAAGGCCCGCGAGAAACAAACCAAAAACCAATTCCTTGTATCTAAAATTCAGTTTGGCAAAGGCAAAGCCTGCAAGCGGTGCCGTGAGCATGACGAGAAACGTTGCACTGCAGCTGATGATCAGGCTGTTGATGAAATAGCCTTGGAAACCACTCTCAAACCAAACGCGCTTGTAGGTCGATAGATCAATGGGCCATGGCAGCGACAATGGGCCGGAGAAAAGATCGGCTTCACTGCGCACGGAAGCGAGCAATACAAGATAAACAGGGATCAAGGCGTAAAGCGCAAAAAATCCGAGCACCGCATATTGGAAAAGCCGAAGACGTTTTGTCATGGCTTCCTCAACATGCGATAGCTGATGCCGCTGATGGACAACACAATGGCGAGAAGGACCACTGAAAGTGCCGCCGCGTAGCCAAAATCACCGACCAGAAAAAACGTCTTGTAGATATGCGTGGTGAGAACCTCGGTTGAATAGCCTGGCCCACCGCTTGTGGTGACATACACCAGATCAAAAAAGCGCATGGCTTCGATTGCTGCATATAGGCCCAAGAACAGTGTGGTGCTGCGCAGGAGCGGCGTTGTGACAAAGCGAAATTTTTGCCACCAGGTGGCACCGTCCAGCGAGGCTGCTTCATAGAGCGAAGGATCAATCGATTGAATGGCCGCAAGATAAATGATGTTGCAAAATCCAAAGAAGGTCCATGCGCCAGCAATGTTAAGTGACAGGAGTGCGGTGTTGGGTTCAGCCAACCACGCGGCACCCAGGTTGCCGAGGCCCACAGAATCAAGGAACCAATTGAGCAAACCGAATATCGGACTGTAGATCCATAGCCAGATGATGCCGACGACGACCATTGGAATGGTGCGCGGCAGAAAATACAAAACGCTGAGCAAACGCACGGTGCGCGGACTGCGCTCAGCGAGGATGGATGCGGTGATCAGTCCGGCCATCAGGGGGAATGCAAGTGTGAGCACGACCCAAATGGCATTGTGACTGAGCGCTGTCCAAAATACACCGTCGGCGACAAGACGGGTGTAGTTCTCAAGTCCGCCGAACCCACGAATAGTGCCGCTGTCCCACGTAAAAAAACTGTAGGCGAAAACCTGCAAGATAGGCAAACCAACGAAGACTGCGTAGAGCACCAATGCCGGAGCAACGAAGAGGAAGGCTGTACGGCCGTTTTGCATGAGTGCCTCAATTGAAGGATATGGCGGGGGAGAAATTCCCCCGCCATGAACGTCACCGATTGATTAGGGAGCCCAGCGCTCGCCTTTGTCGATAGCGACCTTCCACGCGTCCTGCATGGTGGCGAGGAACGCATCTGGCGTAGCGTCGCCGCCAACAAGCTTCTGGAGTTCAGGATAAAGAACCTGCGTGACGCTTTCCGGCAGCGTGGTGTGCAAGTCGTAGAAGTTGCTGTCGGCGGTCGCCAAGCCCTGGCCAAAGAACTCCTTCACCAATGGCAGTGTGTTCCACTTGGCGAGGTCTTCAGCTGTGGTACCAATCGGAACGGTATAGCCCTTCTCGACCCAAGTCTGGCGGTTGGCGGGTGAGGTCAGGCAATTGACATAGGCTGCGGCGGCATCTTTCACTGCGTCACTTGCGGATGCTGAGATCTGCCATTGCGAGCCTTCACCCCACATGGTTCCTGGTGCCACGCCATCACCAATTGGCGGCAACATGAAAACCCCGATGTCGAATTTGGCATTGCGCGCCATGTCCTGCAGGAACCAGCTGCCGCCCACATTCATCGCGGCTTTGCCACCGAGGAACAGGGCGTTTGCCTCATCAACACCGATGCCGTTGAAGCCCCTGGGGAAATAACCGTCCTTGCCCCATTGCTGGAAGGTTTCGGCTGCGAGTTTAAAGCCGGGGTTGGTCCATGCTTCATCGCCGAAGAAGACTTTTTCTTCATTGGCGCGACCCGTGGACAAACCCATGAGCAGACTCATGGTATTGGTGGCTGGCCATCTGTCTTTGTTGCCGAATGCGATGGGTACAACGCTGGCCGCCTTCAACTTTTCAACAACGTCCTTGAATCCGGCATAGGTCGTTGGAACTTCGAGGCCGAGTTTCTTGAACAGGTCGCGGTTGTAGTAGACACCCATCAGATCCTGTTCCATCGGCACAGCATATATTTTGCCCTGGTAGGAGTTGCGCCCACGATAAAATGGCGTGACGTTTTCCCATTTGTACTTGTCATAATAAGCATCGAGCGGGGCGATCTTGTTGGTGCGTGCGTAGCCGGCCAACACCGATGCAGCAGGCCAAGTGTAGGCAAGGTCAGGTGTCTTGTCGGCAGATACGGCCAGGCGATAGGCGTCGCGAATGCCTATCGAAGGTGCCACAGTACGATTGATTTTCACATCTTTAAGTTCGCCTTCGCAAACCTTGATCAGCGCTTCCATGGCTGGTCCAGAGGAGGTCGCACCGCTGCTGGAAAACTGGTCCCACTGGACCACAGATGTTTCGGCTGCCGCTGTTGCCGCAAGAGCGGCCAGCGCACAAGTACCGGTCATGATTGCAAGCAATCGATTACGTTTCATATTTATTTCCTCCTTGTTGTCGTGTTGTCAGTGAGAGTGGATTCCAGGTTTTTCAAATATGTGAGGGCACTTCTGGCAACCCGATCAGGATCAACCTTGCGGGTGTTGAAGCCTATCTCCATGGTGAGATAACCCTTGAATGCGATGGCCTGCAGGGCCTGCATCACGCTAAGCCAATCAACACTGCCTTCTCCGGGCGGAAGTCGGTCATCGTCGGCGAAGTGAACGTGATCGAGGTGTTCGGCCATTTCGAACACGTAGTCTGAGCTCACCTCATTGCGGTAAAGCGCGTGATAGGTGTCGAACATGACTTTGACATTTGCCAGTCCACATTGCTGGCGCAGCAGCAGGGCTTGTCCTGCGGTATCGATCAGGTTCGAATCTGCTGATGTGGGTTCGATGACAATGGTGATGCCCTTGACGGCTGCGTATTTTGCAATGTCGTTCAGGGCCGCGAGCGTCCAATCCCAGGCTTTCTCGTAGGAGACGCCCAAAGCGCGCCAGCCACAAATGTAAAGGACCCGCGTTGCGCCAAAATCGTGGGCGAGGTCCACGACTTCTTTGTAGTGGGCGATTGCCGAGATCCGCTCTTCCGGGAGAATTGACGCCGGGTTGTTGCCCGGTCCTCCTCCTGGTGCTGGCAACAGGCTGACGGGCACCAGTCCTACATCCTTCATCAGGGATTTGAGATCGCGGCGTCTGGCTGCTCCAAGATGGGCAGGCCACGCGTGAGGTGCGGCACAGCCAATTTCAATGCCATCATAGCCGATTGATGCGATGCGCTTGATTGTGTCTTCCAGTGAATAGGAAGGCACCCAGCACGGAAAACTGGAATAGACCCACGTATTGAATGCATACTTGAAAGACATTGGCGGCTCCCATTTCTTCGTCACGACCTTCAGGGCACAATTGTGCTTCACTCAAAACACTGGGTTTCAAGTATTGCGATGCGCTACGTTGGTTTGCTTGGGTTGACTGCCAAACTTTGAAGACTTCCCACCCACTGCATGTGACGCTTTTGCGTTTCTGTTGGAAGTGGGATTAAGTCCGCTGGGAGTTATGGACCAGTCCAAAATTTGTCCAAATTGGACAGTTTGACCCGTTTCTGAATGACAGACTCAGTAATATCCGCGCGACCGCATCAGCGTATCGGCACGGTTTTGCGCCCGGGTCAGAGCATCCACAATGGTCTTGCGTTCAGTCAAAAGGTCATGAATTTCTTCACCTGCAATCGCGATAATGTCAGAAATCCCAGGGATCGGTGGACGTGGCCACATGCGCAAATATCCGCGTGTCGCGAAGTCATCAACGGCACCAATGAGCGGCGAAATTGCCTGCACTTCGGGATCGCGGCTCACACTCTTGCGCGGGCTCGCCAGACTGCCGTTGACGAGATAGAGTTTCACGGCGCGCGCAGACGTCAAAGACTGGAGCGCTGTCCAAACTGGTTTGATCCGCCTCGGGGCAATGTTCGCTGGAATTGAAAGGGCGTATCCGCCCATTGGCACAATCGGTTTGCCTTTGGGGCCTGTTGGGTGAGGCAGGTAACCGGTTTTGCGATAGGCCGGGGAGGTTGAGTCAGTTTCAAAAAGTTGAGCCAGCAGGGAGTGCGAATAAGCCATCGCCGCATTGCCTTTGGCATAGGCAATGGCCCGATCATACCACGCCATGCTCAGGATGTTGGGCGGCGAATATTCCTTGAGCTCAAGCAAATACTCCGCCGTCGCTCGCGCTTCAGCTGAAAGAAAAGCAGGACGCAGTTGTTCACCGTGGGCGTTCTCTACTTAAAATCCATTCTTCAATTTTTTCAGGTTCACAATCGGCCTGCCGAAAGCGCTCATGACCATCATGAAGCTGTGACCAATTGGCGTTCCACGACCGCCATTCCAGGCAATGCCGCTCATGGACTTGGAAGGCTTGTGCAATTTTCGCGCGGCCGCAATTGTTTCGGCAGTCGTACGCGGCGGAGCAATGCCGGCTTCAGAAAAAATATCTGTTCGATAGACCAGGACTTCTGCCGTCGTCATGATCGGCACGCCGAACTGTTTGCCCTGGTAGCGCGAGCTCGCAAGCGCATCGGCATAAATGTCATCATCTTGCACTTCAGATTTTTCAATCAACGGCGTGAGCGGGAGCAATCTACCCTGCACGGCCATTTCGCCAAACCAGGGCAGATCACAGGCAATGATGTCATACTTGGAGGCAGCCCGCCTGCTGTTGTTGATGATTTCACTGCGCAACTGGTCGATGGCGAGGACCCTGCTCTCAATATTGACCCCGAGGATCATTTCGAATTGTCTTTTGAGCGTTTGCAAGGCTGAAAACGTCGGATCAGCGTGGACGAGGATGCGAAGCGATCTGCCGAGATCCAGTTTGGTTTCAAGCGCTGTCGGCGGCGGAAGTATGCCATGAAGGACATCAGAATCAATTTTGCGCCGCGTTTTCGCGTTTCGGCTGGGAGGGGGTGAAGACAGATTGCGTGCCAGTTGCTCGCCTCGATGCGAGAAGATGTGCCAACGCGACAGGATGCCGTCTGAGGGATGCAGTGAAGCAGATTTTCCAGTCGCCGTGCGCGGCCGCTTCAGGATCAGGCCGCGCTTCATCATTCCGCGAATGGTTCGAATTGCAGTTCCGTAGGACAATCCGGAATTTGCGGCCAGAGAAGAGCTGGTGACAAGGCGGCCGGTAAAGTGCTTGTTGATCAGGTCAAGTATGATGGGCATCTCGCGCTGATCGTCAGACAGATCAAACGAGCGCTTCGCTTCCTCCTGTAATTGCACAAAGAAATCCATGAAGCGGCCAACGTCTCTATTCTGAAAGATGCCTTCAGATGTGACGCTCCCGCTTTCGTAGGGACCTTCTGGTGTAATGGCAGTTGCTGTTTTCCCTTTAGTCATTTTAACGTCAAGTGACATCGCCAGCCCCGGAGTGACTTTGGGTTAGATGTTAGATTAGATGCCGATGCAGAGTCAAAGCGCGCATGCCGCTTGGTACATGTTGTTGATGCGCGACTGGCTGACCAGCTCAGCAGTAACAAGGAGACCGTAACCAGACAATGGCACTGACCAGCGCCGAAACCGATAGTTGACTGGTCGTACGCACCGCTTGGTGCGCAGCTCACGTATTGTTTGCTATACAACATCATTGTTCCCGGACGTTCTGCGACGTTCCCGCAAATTCCGTCGTATTCCAATTGCTCCGCTTCCAAACGCGTGCGATTCTGGGCACCGAAACGACAGGAGCAACCAAACCCAGAATTATCCAGACAGAACCAAGACAACTGCCCTCAAAACCGCCGCCTACCCCATTGAAATGATTGGCGCACCCGACAGGGATAGAACAGATGTAAGAATTCAACATGTTAGTTTGCCCAACCCGTCAATAGTGGTCATTGATTTTGTGGGAATACAATTAAAGATGTCCAACTTGACCTGCTCCCCGGAAGATTCCAATTCTGCGTGGCCTAAAGATGGGGAGCAGGTCATCAATCGCCGGAACGAACACAAAACTGGATAGAAATTTGGGGCAAGGTCAATGGCCGGATCAATGTGATAGCGATGGAATAAAACGTGGGGGATCATTTGGCCTATTCCCAAATGGTTCCTCCTCGTAAGATCTGATTTATGTGACAAAACGATGTCAAGCTTTACTCTTTTTAAATTTGATCGGCCCTACTCCAAGTGGTAGGAGCCGAGAATGATTCTGCGTAACTACACCCGGACCATTTTGTCCTTTGTATTGTTGGTTGCTTTGGTGTTGATGCCGACAGCTTTTCGGCAAGAACAGACACACCTGAATTCGCCTTCAATTGAAGTTACCAGGCACGCAAGCCTTCAGGATGTGGCGACGATTGAAGAGGGGCATAGCCATGAAGACGGCGAGCCTTTTGAACGAGCTTCAAACCATTCGCACGGACACGACCCCGCTGATCATTCTCATCAATTTGCATTTATGTCGCACAATGCCATTAAAATACTTCAGAAGATGGATGAAGTCCGATTCGTCCATGTTTCTGACCTTGTGAAACGGAAGTTCGGTTCCGGCATCGAGAGGCCTCCAAAACTCGCTTTATGGATATGAACTTAGACCGCTAGCGGTCTTTCCAAACTTTTTCAAAGCGAGTTTTATTATGAATCTGTCTCTCAACTGGAGCGGTTCGCAGTGGCAAAACGGCCTCTTGCGAACACTGATTAGTTCTACTTTTGCAGCTTTTACAATCTTCGTGTTTGCTGGAGCTGCTTTTGCTCATGCCGTTGCCGAAGGCGACAAGGGTTACATTCAGGAAATTTCCGGCACCAACATCATCCCCTTCATTTATCTGGGGGCGAAGCACATGGTGACGGGCTATGACCACATCCTGTTCCTGTTTGGCGTCATCTTCTTTCTCTACAAGCTGAAACACATTGCGGTTTACGTCAGCCTGTTTGCCTTGGGGCATTCAACAACAATGCTGCTGGGTGTGTATTTCAACATCGGCATCAACAGCTATATTATCGACGCCATCATCGGCTTGTCGGTGGTTTATAAAGCACTCGACAATATGGGTGCCTTCCAGCGTTGGCTTGGTTTTCAGCCAAACACCAAAATGGCCACATTGCTGTTTGGATTTTGCCACGGTTTTGGACTTTCTTCCAAAATTCTCGACTACGACATTGCATCAGATGGTTTGGTTCCAAACCTTTTGGCCTTCAATGTGGGCGTCGAAGTGGGGCAAATGCTGGCTCTTGCGGCAATTCTTATTGCCATGGGGTTTTGGCGCAAACGAGAAAGCTTTTGGCGTTATGCCTATTCCGCAAACACCGTGATGATGGCCGCTGGCTTTGTGCTGATTGGCTACCAAATCACCGGTTACGTCATCTCTTGAAAATTTGAAGGATCAAAACAATGTATAATACTGACATGCCAACCCGCGCCGAATTGCCAAGCTCCAAGCAACTGTCGCGTTCCACACTCATTGCCATGGCGTCGGCTGCGGCTATTCTTGTCGCGGTGGTTCTGCCCGCGGAGTACAACATCGACCCTACCGGAATTGGCAAAGTTCTGGGCCTTGCTGAAATGGGTGAGATCAAAGCCCAACTTGCGAAAGAAGCAGAAGACGACCGGATCAAAAGTGCCGCCGAAACTGTGGTTCCAAAGCCTGATCAGGAATCCAGCCTGTTGGGTGAAATCCTCACCGGACTGTTTATCAGTTCAGCCCATGCTGAAGTGGTTGCAGCACCGCGCAAGGATGAGATGACGGTTTCGCTGGTTCCCGGCGAAGGCACGGAAATAAAACTCAAGATGATCAAGGGTGCCAAGGTCAATTTCACGTGGACAGTTGAGGGTGGTGCCGTCAACTATGACCTGCATGGTGACGGCGGCGGCGAGCAAATCAGTTATGAAAAAGGACGCGGTGTTCCAAAGGCCGAAGGTGTTCTCGAAGCTGCATTCGACGGCAATCATGGCTGGTTCTGGCGCAACCGTGGCGATGCGGACGTGAAGCTCACCTTGAAGACCAACGGTGCTTACGCTGATATCAAGCAAATGAAGTAACGCTAGACAAAGCGTGTCCGTCAGCCTGTGCTGGCGGACACACTTGGACAGGAAAGCATGACGGATGAACGACCAGCAAATACCGCATGATATTCTCACGCCGTCGAGCCGGGAGTTGCTGAAGTCAACCATGCTGGCAATTGTTTTTGCTGCGGTCCTGCTCGTGACGACAATTCTGCCAGCCGAATATGCCATTGATCCCACAGGGATCGGCCGCTTAATTGGTTTGGCCCAGATGGGTGAAAGCAAGCAGCGCGCTTATACTCAAACGCTGAACGATGTTTCCGAAATTCTAGATCGAGCCTCCGAACGGCAAGCAATATTTACAATGCAGAAACAGCTTGAATCGATGGAACGTGATTTGGCTGTGATCAAAAACACGATTGGCCCAAACAAAAACAATGGAGCGCAGCAATAATGTTTGACGCTCAAAAAAATGCACCCTTTATCGCTTTGCTGGCTGCAGCGGTTTTTGGCCTTTCCACGCCATTTGCAAAATTGCTGTTGGGCGATATCAGCCCATGGGCTTTGGCAAGTCTGCTCTATCTCGGATCTGGGTTGGGGCTGGGGGTCATTACACTGTTACGTCGCGGCACCGACGCCAGTGAGGCGAGGCTTAGTCGCGCCGATTTGCCGTGGCTTTTGGGCACGATTGTTTTTGGCGGTGTTTTAGGTCCGATACTGTTGCTGCTGGGGTTAACCTCGACCGACGCTGCCTCGGCATCCCTGCTGCTCAATCTGGAAGCGGTGTTTACGTTGCTTCTGGCTTGGGTGGTGTTCAAAGAGCATGTGGATCGTCGGCTGTTGCTTGGGGCAGCAGCCATTGTGGCTGGCGCATTGTTGTTGTCCTGGCAAGGTCGCCTCGGTGAAGCCAGCCTTGGTATGGGGCTCATTGCACTGGCTTGTCTGTCCTGGGGCATCGACAACAACCTCACGCGGAAAATTGCGGCTGTTGATCCCTTTGTTCTTGCATCCGTCAAAGGCGTTGTGGCGGGAACCGTGAATGGCGTTCTCGCCTACGTCATGGGTGCTTCGCTTCCTGCAGCTGCACCCATTGCAGGGGCCATGGCGCTTGGCTTTGTCAGCTATGGCTTGGGACTTGTGTTGTTTATTTTGGCACTGCGCTTTCTCGGTACGGCACGCACCGGTGCCTATTACGGAACAGCACCTTTTATCGGGGCCGTGGCTGCGATGCTGCTGTTGGGTGAACCATTGACAGTTGTGTTGGTGATAGCAGGTCTTCTCATGGCAATCGGTGCCTGGTTGCATTTGTCGGAACGGCATGCGCACGATCACGCCCATGAAGAAATGGACCACACCCACCGTCATATACACGACGAACATCATCAGCATCAGCACGGGCCTGATGACCCAAAAGGCGAGCCACACAGCCACCGCCACACCCACGCGCCATTGCGCCACACCCATGCCCACTATCCAGACATGCATCATCGCCACCGGCATGTTTGAGCGCTGAACGCTCCATGTTCGAGTTCCTCATCACCATTCAACGTGCGATACGAGCGGCGATATCATCCAATATTGACACTTATGTGCAAGCCCCGGATTGGCACATCCTTATGGCGATGCTGCCGATGGGGATTGTTTTCGGTGTTGCCCATGCCATGACACCGGGACACAGCAAGGCCCTGCTTGCCAGCTATGTGGCGGGCGGCGATGTGAAGCCGCCGCGGGCCTTTGCGACGGCGATGATCCTTTCGGTCACGCATATCACATCAGCCGTGCTTCTGGCGTTGATCGCCAACACGCTTATTACCCGCACGCTGGTAGGGGCCGGGCGGGCACCGATGCTGGAAAACATAAGCCGGGGATCCATGGTCGTGTTGGGACTATGGCTGCTGTATCTCGCTTTCGCGCACAAGTCGCACGGGCCGCATGGACAAAGTGAAAGTCTGGTCATGGGTGTGGTGGCAGGGCTTGTGCCTTGTCCCCTGACACTGTTTGTCATGACAATGGCAGTGTCGCGAGGTGTGCCCGAGGCGGGCGTTGCCTTTGCAGTGGCGATGTTGGTGGGCGTCTCAATTGTGCTGACAACCGTTGCCGTTGTCACAGCATTTGCCAGCGGCAAAATGAAGGGTTGGCTTGCAGCGCAAGGCAACAGCTTCGAACTGATAAGCCGCGTGGTTTCGGGAGCAGCAGCCTTGTTGGTTATCGCCATATCGCTTTTGGAGTTGAAGTAAACACATTTGCGCGCTTAGAATTATGTCTAGACATAATAATGTGCAATTGCTAATTTTTGTTTCAAAGTACAAGACTATCCCAACAGGAGGACGCCCATGCCCGTCAACAATCCAATCACCCGCCGTACACTTCTCGCTGGCTCAGCCGGGCTTGCTTTTTTGAGCACTTTGCCTGTCTCAGGTTTGGCTGCGGGTCATGAAACATTGCGCGTGGCGATAGCGGGCGAAACCGGCGATCTCGACCTGTTGCAGAATGTCTCCACGCTCTCTTCCTACTCAGCCGTGTTTGATGCACTGATTCATTACGGCCCTAGTGGCGCGATGGAACCTGGCTTGGCAACGGCCTGGAAAATTGCGGATGACGGGAAGTCCATCAGCTTTGATTTACGCGAAGGTGTGTCCTTCTCCGACGGCACGGCTTTTGATGCCGATGCAGCGGAATGGAATTTGAAGCGCTGGATGGGTGTTGCGGATTTTTCGTGGATCGGCATTTCGGCGGCCTTTGAGGGGATCGTCAAGGACGCACCCAACAAGATCACGGTGAAGCTGAAGCAGCCTGTGCCTGCGGCCTTGCTCGAACTCACCATTGTGCGGCCTGTGCGCTTTCTTTCGCCCAAGGCTGTAGGGGCTGATGGAAAAGTATCAGGCCCCGTTGGCACAGGTCCATGGATTGTTGAGAAATATTCGTCGACCGAAACCGTGCTGGTGCGCAACGACAAATATTGGGGCGTCAAGCCCGCATTCTCGCGCATGGAATTGAAGGTGGTTCCTGATGAGCTGGCCCGTGCCAATGCACTCCGTGCAGGTGAACTTGATGTGATCGGCGGTGATTGGGTTGCGGCCTTGTCTCCGCGCCGTGCCAAAGCGCTGGCGGGTGAAGGCATGACCATTGTGGCGCAACCGGGTACGGCCACAACCATTCTTGGCTTTTCACCGAAGTCACCTGTCATGCAGGACAAGGCTGTGCGCCAGGCGATTTTCCTCGGCATTGATCGCGCTGTCATGGCGACGGTGTTGTTCGAAGGTTACGCTGATCCAACGATCGAAATTTTCCCGACCACGGTGCCAACAGCAGGTGCACGCAGGCCTATCCCCGCCCGTGATGTGGCAGCAGCACAAGCAGCCCTCACGGCAGCTGGCTGGAGTGGCGGAGGCGGCGGCTGGACCAAGGAGGGCAAGGCGCTTGAAATTGATTTCCTCGTCTCGGAAGAATCCTTCCCCGGATCGCGCCGCATTGCGGAAATGATCCAGGGCATGCTCACGGAAGTGGGTCTGAAGGTCAACATCTCGTCGGTCGACAATGCAACGATGCATGAACGCCGTCCGGCCTTCAAATATGATCTCACGTTCTTTGGCACCTATGGCGCACCTTATGATCCCCATGGTTCACTGGGTGCTTCCTTCGTGACGGCATCAGACACGGGACCCGACGGCAAGATATTTATCTCCGATGCGCTTGATCCCTTGGTGGCAAAGGCGCTGGAAACTGGTGGTGAAGCCCGCGAGGCTGCGATGCAGGCCGTGTATGACTGGCTGCATGACAATGTTGCGGCCTGTCCTTTGGTGGTCACCCAACGCTTGTGGGCCGTTCACCCCAAGGTCAAGGGCTTTACACTGCCAGCCACAGACTATGATCTGCCGTACAAGGGCATCACGCTCGGTTGATAACAGAGAAGGGCTGGCATGATGCAGAGCATGTTCCTGCGCCGGGCAATGCTTGCCCTTCTTCTTATGTTTGCAGCAACCGCGCTGACCTTTGCCATTGTTACGGCGGCACCCGGCAATGTGGCAGCACTGATTGCCGAACGTGCTGCGGGTGCGGGCGCAGATGGGGCCATGATCAAACGCATCGCTGAAGATCTCGGTCTCAACGATCCGCTGCCGGTTCGTTACTTGCGCTGGTTGGGCAAAGCCACGACAGGTGACCTCGGCGATAGCCTGCGCACCGGAAAACCAATGTGGAATGAGTTTGCCGAACGTGTCCCTGTCACCGCCGTGTTGTTGACGGGTGGCGGCGTTCTCGCGTTCTTTCTGTCTTTGGGGCTGGGCTTGTGGGGTGCGGTTTCAAATGGCGGCGTGGTTGACCGATTGCTGCATGGCTTTGCACTTCTCGGTGCATCATCGCCGAATTTCTTTGTCGCAGCCCTGCTGGTGATTGTGTTCGCGGTGGGTTTGAGGTGGGTACCGAGTTTTGGGCTTTCCGGCTTATCGTCTTGGATATTGCCTTGGATCACCATCGCACTTTTTCCGGCCTCTGTGCTGGCGCGTGTGGTGCGCGTGAATTTGCAGGACGCAATGTCACGGCCCTTCGCCACCACCGGTTTTTCCAAGGGGTTTTCGCGTGCACAAGTTCTGCTGCGTGAGGCACTGCCCAATATCGCCATTCCCTTCATCACCACTTTTGGTGCGCAATTCACACTGATGATCATCGGTGCGATTGTGGTGGAGCGGGTGTTTGGCCTGAATGGTGTAGGTGCATTTTTCATCGAAGCCATCCGCTTCCGGGATTTCGTTGGCATGCAGGCGGTGCTGACGCTGTTTGTGGTGTTCTTCGTCAGTGTCAATCTGCTGGTGGATTTCATTGCCATGTTTGCTGACCCGCGGTTACGCCGCGCCCGGAGGGCATGATGAACTGGCGCGCCTGGCCGTGGGCCGTGTTGATGCCCGCTATTGTCTTTGTGTTGATCGGGTTGTTTGCGCCGCTGTTGATGACCCATGACACAGCAGCACAAGATTACAGCGCCTTGTTGCAAGGGCCATCGCTTTCACATTATCTGGGTACGGATTATCTCGGCCGCGATCTGTGGAGCCGCATCATCGGGGGGGCGCGCACCTCGCTGGTCGCCATGGTGTTTGTGCTGGCGGCAGCACTCATCATCGGCGTCGTCATCGGTTCACTTGCAGGCTATGTTGGTGGTGTAACTGAAATGGCGCTGATTTCAGTGATCGACATCATGCTGGCGCTGCCGTCGCTTGTCATTGCACTTGCCTTGATGGGTGTTTTCTCCGGCGAGAATTTCACCTGGATGTCTGACTATTGGAAGATGATCTTCGCCCTCACGCTGGCGTGGTGGGCGAATTATGCGCGCATGAGCCGTGCTGTCGTCGTCTCTGAATTGCAGCAGCCCTATATCGAAGCCGCCCGCGTCATGGGTGCTTCTCATGTCTGGATTTTCATGCGCCACATCCTGCCCCATGTGCTGGGGCTGGTGGTGGTTTATGCATCAGCCGATGCAGGCGCATTGGTATTAGCCATCGCCACACTTTCATTCCTCGGCCTTGGCGTGGCACCGCCCATTCCCGAATGGGGGCAGATGCTGGTGGACGGCATGCAATATATTGAGGAGTACCCCAGCCTCGTCATCATTCCGGGCCTCGCCCTCACAGCTGTTGTTGTCAGCTTCAATCTTCTCGGTGAAGCCTTTGCCTTACAGAAAGTGCCAAAGGCAGTGCGTGGCCGCGTGCTGGCGCGAAAACAACGGGAGCGCGTCGCTGAAGAAGTGGCACGGCAAAAGATCGAAGGTGCGGCATGAGCACACCCGTCTATGCCGTCGAAAATCTGGTGATCGATCTTTACACACCAACCATCTCGGTGCGCGCTGTTGATGGTGTGAGCTTTGAGGTTCATGCGGGCGAGACGCTGGCTGTCGTGGGCGAAAGTGGTTCCGGCAAAACCGTGATGACACTTGGTCCCTTGGGGCTGCTGCCGGAAGGTGTGGCGGATGACCTTAAAGGCATTGCAAAAGTTGACGGGCGCAATCTGGTTGAGATGTCAGCGGCAGAACTTTCCAGCATCCGTGGCAAGGATTTCGGCGTGATCTTCCAAGACCCGATGAGTGCGCTCAATCCCATGCTGAAGATTGGTCCGCAGATTGCCGAGCAAGCGGCGCGTTACGCAAATGCCGGCGGCGAGAATGCGAAGCGCGAAGCCGTGTCGCTGCTGGCCCGCACCGGCATTCCCGATCCGCAAGATCGCTATGACCGTTATCCGCATGAGCTTTCGGGTGGCATGTTGCAGCGGGCCATGATTGCATTGGCGCTTGCTTCAAAGCCCCGCGTGTTGATTGCCGATGAGCCAACAACGGCACTTGATGCCACGGTGCAGGCGCAAATCCTGGCGCTGATCCGGCAGATACAAAAAGAGGATGGCCTCGCCGTTGTCCTGATCACCCACGATATCGGTGCCGTGTCAGCGCTGGCGGACCGCATCATCGTGCTTTATGCGGGGCAAATTGTTGAAGACGGCAATGCCGATGATGTGTTGACCAATCCTGTGCACCCCTACACGCGCGGACTTCTGGCCTCGGTGCCGGACTTTCGTTCGCCGACGGCGTCAGGTGCCCGCGAAATTCCGGGCCTGCCACCCAATCAAACCAAGCTGGAGCCGGGCTGCCGCTTTGCGCCGCGTTGCGCACTGGTGCAGGACAAATGCCGTGTGAAGCGGCCCACACTGGAGCATATCGGCGGTGGTGAGCATCCGCGCATGGTCGCATGTCCGGTTGTTCTAACTGTGGAAGGCTTGCGGTCATGACGGACAGCGCACCCGCAATTTCCGCAACAGGCCTCAAGGTACATTTCAAAACCGCGCGCGGACTTGTGCGTGCCGTGGATGGCGTTGATCTTGAAATTGCCCAAGGCGCGTTTCACGGCATCGTTGGTGAATCCGGTTGTGGCAAGACCACACTGGCCCGTGCCGTCGTTGGCTTGCAAAACGCGACGGAGGGCAAGGTCAGCATTCTGGGCCGTGACCGCGCGGAATGGCAATCAGCAGACCGCAAGGATTTTGCCCGCACCGTGCAATTCATTTTTCAAGACCCGTTGGGCTCCATGAGCCGCAGACAAACAGTGGCGCAAACCTTGGCCGAGCCGTTGCAGATTCACGGCTTGGGAAACGCCGCCGCCCGTGCAGCACGGATCCAGGAGCTGTTGAGCCTCGTCGCGCTGCCCGAAAGCGTGCTTGACCGTTTGCCGCGCTCACTCTCCGGCGGCCAGCGCCAGCGCGTGTCGATTGCCCGCGCTCTTGCTCTCAATCCAAAAATCCTGGTCTGCGATGAACCCCTGTCAGCACTTGATGTGTCGGTGCGCGCGCAAATCGTCAACCTGTTTGCAAAGCTGCGCGAGCAGTTGGGCCTCACCATTGTCATCGTGGCTCATGACCTAGCCATCGTGCGCGAGGTGTGCACCGATGTGACTGTGATGTATCTGGGAAAAATCGCTGAACAAGGTGTCGCCCGCGCCCTTTTCGATGCACCAGCGCACCCCTATTCGCAAGCGTTGCTCTCTGCCGTGCCATCGCCCAACCCCCGCATTGAAAAAAACCGCCCGCGCGTGCTGCTCACCGGCGATCCACCCTCACCCCTCAACCCACCAAAAGGCTGCCGCTTCTCAACGCGATGTCCCGTTGCCATCGACCGCTGCCACTTCGAAGAACCCGCATTAAAAACCGCACCCCACGGAGGCCAAGCTGCCTGCCATCTCGTTGATGCCACGACACGCCCGGTCCTCGAAACGCAAGCGGCCTGATCAATTCCCCAGCACCGCAGGAAGGCGCAGGTTGTTGTCTTTTGCGCATGCGACCGCATCTTCATAACCCGCGTCAGCGTGGCGCCAGACGCCCGATGCTGGGTCGTTCCATAGCACGCGCTCCAACCGCTTTGCGGCTTTCTCTGTGCCATCGGCCACGATCACCATGCCGGCGTGTTGTGAATAGCCCATGCCCACACCGCCGCCGTGATGCAGGCTCACCCAGGTTGCCCCACTTGCGGTGTTGATCAGCGCGTTGAGCAGCGGCCAATCGGAGACGGCATCGGAGCCATCTTTCATGGCTTCGGTTTCGCGGTTGGGTGAGGCGACGGAGCCTGAATCAAGATGGTCACGGCCGATGACGATGGGGGCTTTCAACTCACCGCTTGCCACCATCGCGTTGAACATCAGGCCCGCCTTGTGGCGGTCCCCTAAACCGATCCAGCAGATACGTGCGGGCAGACCTTGAAACGCAATACGTTCACGCGCCATGTCAAGCCAGCGGTGCAGATGGGCGTTATCCGGGAACAGTTTTTTCATCGCTGCATCTGTCTTGTAAATGTCTTCGGGATCGCCTGAAAGCGCACACCAACGGAACGGACCAATCCCCTTGCAGAACAGTGGACGGATGTAGGCGGGAACGAAGCCTGGAAAAGCGAAGGCGTTTTCCAAGCCTTCATCGCGCGCCACTTGCCGAATGTTGTTGCCATAGTCGAGGGTGGGAACGCCGGCGTTCCAGAAATCCACCATCGCCTTCACATGGGTTTTCATAGAGGCACGCGCTGCTTTCTCCACAGCCTTGGGCTCACTCTCCTGCTTGGCCCGCCATTCCGCAACACTCCACCCCACCGGCAAATAGCCATGCAACGGATCATGGGCCGAGGTCTGATCGGTGACGATGTCAGGGCGAACGCCACCGGCTTTCATGCGGGCCACGAGTTCCGGAAAAACATCCGCGGCATTGCCAAGGAGACCCACGGATTTTGCTTCGCCAGCCTTTGTCCATTTCGCAATGAGTGCAAGCGCTTCATCAAGTGTTGTGGATTTGGCATCAACGTAACGCGTGCGCAGGCGAAAATCGATGCGGGTTTCATCGCACTCAACAGCAAGGCAGCAGGCCCCCGCCATGACAGCGGCCAAGGGTTGGGCTCCTCCCATGCCGCCCAATCCGCCGGTCAATATCCAGCGGCCTTTAAGCGATCCGTCATAATGTTGTCGGCCGGCTTCAGCGAAAGTTTCGTAAGTGCCTTGCACAATGCCTTGCGTGCCGATGTAGATCCACGATCCCGCCGTCATCTGGCCGTACATAGCCAAGCCCTTTTTGTCGAGTTCGTTGAAGTGGTCCCACGTCGCCCATTTCGGCACCAGATTGGAATTGGCAATCAGCACCCGCGGCGCATCTTCATGTGTCTTGATCACAGCCACAGGTCGGCCTGATTGCACGATCAACGTCTCATCGGCCTCCAGTGACTTGAGCGACGACACGATCAAATCAAAATCTTTCCACGTGCGTGCCGCCCGGCCAATGCCACCGTAGACAACAAGCTCATGTGGGTTTTCTGCCACGTCGGGATGCAGATTGTTCATCAACATGCGGAGCGGCGCTTCCGTCTGCCAACTTTTGGCGTTCAGCGTTGTGCCCGTGGGTGGATAAATGTCGCGGGCGTTTTTACGATCAAGCATGGGATGAACTCCTGGGGCGACGTTTCAAGCGAAAAAATCCGGCATCGCAATGCCCGAAGCTTTGGCAATGCTGCCATCAGCTACAAGGCGGCTTGCGGCTTCGAGATCAGGTGCGATGTAACGGTCCTCGCCGAGGCTCGCGACGTGGATGCGCAGGTGTGACACCACTTTTTGCAATGGCGTTGATGTCTTGATAGGTGCGCGGAAGTCAACCCCTTGTGCTGCGCACAGCAACTCAATGCCAAGAATACGGTTGAGATTTTCATTCATGCGCATCAGCCGCCGCGCGCCATGGGCGGCCATCGAAACATGGTCTTCCTGGTTGGCTGACGTCGGCGTTGAATCGGTGGAACACGGATTTGCCAAATGCTTGTTCTCGCTCATCAATGCGGCACTCGTCACTTCTGCAATCATGTAACCGGAGTTGAGGCCGGGATTGGGTGTGAGGAAAGGTGGCAGATCGAAAGACAGTGTGGGATCGACCATCAGCGCGATGCGGCGTTGCGAGATTGAACCCAACTCTGAAATTGCCAGCGCCATCATATCAGCGGCAAAACCAACAGGCTCGGCATGGAAGTTACCACCTGAAACGATCTCTCCTGATGCGATCAGCACCAGCGGATTATCGGTTGCGGCATTGGCTTCGGTCTGCAATGTGCGCGCGGCCTGGCGCAACACGTCCATGGCAGCACCTGTGACTTGCGGTTGACAGCGAATGCAATAGGGGTCCTGCACACGGTGATCACCTTCGCGGTGACTTTCGCGGATGGGGGAACCTTCGAGCAGATCACGCAAAACCCGCGCCGCCTCAATTTGTCCGGCATGGCCGCGAAGTGCGTGGATATCCGGGTGGAATGGCGCTGTTGATCCCATGATCGCATCGGTGGAAAGCGCTGATGTCACAAGCGATGTTTGTGCGGCCTGCCAGGCATCGAACAGGGCTGCAAGGGCATAGGCTGTTGAAAACTGTGTCCCGTTGATGAAGGCAAGACCTTCCTTGGGGCCAAGCGGAATTGGCACAAGGCCAGCACGTTGCAACGCTTCGGCACCGCTGAAACGCACGCCTTCAAACTCTGCCTCACCCTCGCCGATCATCACCGCCGTCATATGGGCGAGTGGCGCAAGATCGCCGCTGGCACCCACGGAGCCTTGTGCGGGCACAACAGGCGTTACGCCCTTCTCGAGCATCTGCTCCAGCAATTCGATAAGCGCCCAACGCACACCGGAAGCACCCCGCCCCAGTGACAAAAGTTTCAGCGCCATCATCAGCCGCGTGACATTGCGGGGCATCGCTTCACCCATGCCAGCACAATGGCTGAGAATGAGATTGCGTTGCAGTGTGGCAGTGTCGCGTTGCGGAATGCGAATGGAAGCGAGCTTTCCAAAGCCGGTGTTGACGCCATACACTGGGACATCACCAGCCGCAGCACGGGCAATGACTTCAGCAGACGCTTCAATTGCAGGCTTTGCGGCGCGGTCAAGCCGTGCTGGCAATTCACCCCGATAAATCTGGCGGAGCTGCACCAGCGTTGCAGAGTCGGGTGAGAGTGTGATCATGCAAGTGTTCCAAGGATGCGTTCATGCAAGGGGTTGAAGCCGATGCGATAGGCAAGTTCGGCGGGATGGTTGACATTCCAAACGGCGAAATTCGCCACATGGTTCTTTGCGATGACGCCATGCGTGGTGAGGCGCAAGGCACGCGCGGCATGAACCGTTGCACCGGCAAGCGCTTCTTCCGGGGTCATGCGAAACAAGGTGCAGGCCATGTTCATGGCGAGCAGCAGCGAGGTCATCGGCGATGAGCCGGGGTTCATGTCGGTTGACACTGCCATAGCCACCTTGTGTTTGCGAAAGAGATCAATGGGTGGGGCTTTCGTTTCGCGCAAGGTGTAAAACGCACCGGGCAGGATGACGGCAATCGTGCCCGCTTTCGCCATCGCTTCAACCCCTGCTTCATCGACATATTCAAGATGCTCAGCCGACATCGCGCCAAATTCCGCCGCGAGTTTTGCGCCACCAAGATTAGACAATTGTTCGGCATGAAGCTTTATCGGTAGCCCAAGCACTATTGCGGCTTCAAACACGCGGCGGATTTGGGCCGCTGAGAATGCGATGCCCTCACAGAAGCCATCAACTGCATCGACGAGGCCTTCAGCGTGGGCGGCTTTCAGTGCTGGAATGCAGACCTTGTCGATATAGTCATCAGCCCGGCCCTTGAAGTCTGCCGGAATGGCGTGTGCGCCAAGAAAACCGGTAACCACTTTTACAGGGCGCAATGTTGCGATGCGCCGGGCCGCGCGCAACATGTTGCATTCAGTGTCGCAATCCAGTCCATAGCCGGACTTGATCTCGATAGCTGACACGCCTTCCGCAATGAGCGCATCAATGCGCGGCAAGGCCGAAGCGACAAGCCCATCCACTGTTGAAGTGCGCGTGGCAGTCACCGTCGAAACAATACCACCACCAGCCCGCGCGACCGCTTCGTATGTGGCACCTTGCAGCCGCATTTCAAACTCATTGGCGCGATTGCCGCCATGAACTATGTGTGTGTGGCAGTCGATCAGTGCAGGTGTTACCAGCCTGCCGCCGAGGTCTCGCTGTTGCCAGTCAGAACAGGCTTCAGGAATTTCACCGCGCAGTCCGACCCAGTGAATGATGCTATTGTCACAGGCAATCGCGGCGTCCGGTAGCAGGCCATAATGGCCCTCCATCATGGTGGCGACATTGGCATTCACAAATATGGTTTTGGCGATTGTCATCTTTACATTGACCTAGAACTTTGCGATTATTATGTCTAGACATAATGTGAGGATCAATGGCCGCTGTTTCATGGATTTCCGCCAAACGCGCGTTGTTAGCTGATGGCTGGGCACGGGATGTGCGGTTGTCGATCAACGCATTGCACATTGGTGAAATTCAAGTTGAAGCTGCACCGCGATCCAGTGACGTGCGCGTCGACACCCTGTTGCCTGCCTTGTCCAATCTCCACTCCCACAGTTTTCAGCGGGCCATGGCGGGCATGACGGAACATCTTGTGGCGGGCCGTGAAAGTTTCTGGACCTGGCGCGAGATGATGTATCGTTTCGTCGCACATCTGACACCGGATCACATCGAAGCCATTGCCGCGCAAGTGTTTGTCGAAATGCAAGAGGCCGGATATTCAGCTGTCGGCGAGTTCCACTATCTGCATCACCAGCAGGACGGCACGCCCTATGCCAACATTGCAGAACTTTCAGATCGCATCTTCGCAGCAGCGAAAACCACAGGCATTGGCCTCACCCACTTGCCGGTTCTTTATGGCTATGGCGGTGCAGGCGAAAAACCGCTTTCCGGCGGTCAATTGCGCTTTGGCACCGATCTCGATCGCTATCTGAAACTTCACCACGCATGCCAGAATGCCATGCGTGGTTTGCCAGAGGATTCAGTGTTGGGTATTGCACCACATTCGTTGCGCGCAACATCGCCTGCTACACTTCAGCAACTCCTGCTTCATGCCAAGAATTGTCCCGTCCATATCCACATTGCAGAACAACCCAAGGAAGTTGAAGACATCAAGGCGTGGCTGGGTGCGCGGCCTGTTGAGTGGTTGTTGCACAACACTGCTGTCGACAAGAATTGGTGCGCCATTCACGCCACTCACATGACGCCAGAGGAAACGCGTGAACTCGCGGCGTCGCAAGTAGTGGCCGGCCTTTGCCCGATCACTGAAGCCAATTTGGGTGATGGTCCGTTCAACGGGCCAGAGTGGATCAAGGCAGGTGGCGCATTTGGTCTGGGATCAGACTCCAATGTGCGCATTTCCCTGACCGAAGAATTGCGCACGCTTGAATACTCCCAGCGGCTTCGTGATATTGAGCGCAATGTGATGGTGAATGCGGAAGGATCGGTTGGTGCGTTTCTTTACGTGCAAGCTGCAAAAGGCGGTGCCCAGGCCCTTGGCCGCAATGCCGGTACACTTGAGGAAGGCAAGCTTGCCGATCTTGTTGCAATCGATAGTGCCCATGTTTCGTTGTGCAGTTTGCAGGATCACCAGCTGCTCGATGGACTGTGTTTCGCAGCACACGATGGTGTGGTGACAGATATCTGGTCAGCGGGCCGGCACACTGTTTGCAACGGTGCACACCATGATCGACAAAAAGTGGCGCAGCGTTTCCGCAGCGTCATGACCGAACTTGCGGGGTTAGTGTGATGCGGATCACAGGTTCATCACACGACAGCACAGCAGGATCCTGTTCAACGATGACGCACGAATGGGCAGGCAGCATTTTGCCATCGCATCGCCCATCGTGCAGCAGCAGCGCAACCTCAATCACTCCATTTGCGGCCCGCAGTAAAAGAGACTTTGCATCCCTCTCGACGCTCACCATTGCCTGGATGGTAAGGGGGTCGAAAATGACATTGAAGTCTTTCACCAGCGTGCTGAGACGCGTGCTGATCATCGGCGTATCGCCGGAAAACCCAACAGGCTGCAAGAGCCGTGCTGCTATCGTGGCGTCAGGTGTTTGGAGATCAAGCCCTTCGCCTTCAATCACTGTCAACAGGCGCTGCATGCCGGAAAACATGGAAAACGGTCCGTCACTCGCGACTTCCGCAATCGAAAGCCGCCACAGCAATTGTCCTGCATGCTCCCTTTTTAAGATCTCATGGGTAATGCCACCGCCGTTTTTCCATGGCATGGTCAAAGCATTTTCAGGGCGAACAATCCGCACAGCACACATGGTGAAATGTTAACATGACCAAACCGCGAGAAGCTACAGCCATGGGTTATCGCGAAGTGCGCGACACGGTGTTGGAGCGCATTCGCTCAGGCCCTTGGCCATCGGGCACGCTCATCCCTGCCGAAGCTGATCTGGCGCTTGAATTCGGCGTGTCCCGAGCCACGGTGAATCGGGCGCTGCAGGAACTGTCCGCCAAGGGATACATTGAACGCCGCCGCAAGGGTGGCACCCGTGTGCGCCCCCGCCCGGAACGTGCCGCCAAATTCGCGATACCTCTGATCCGGGAGGAGATCGAGGCGATGGGTGCCACATATGGTTATAAACTTATCTCGCGCGGTGTTGAAACCGGACCAGCCGAAACCTGCAAACACCTCGGCGTTCCAAAGACCTCCAAGCTGTTGCACCTCACCTGCTTGCACAGCGCAGATAGCCTGCCGCTGCAATTCGAAGATCGCTGGATCAACCCGTCAACCTTGCCAGAAGTACTTCAAGCGGACTTCACCACACTTGGCCCCAACGAATGGCTGGTAGCACGTGTGCCCTTCACCGATGTTGACATGGAGATCGGCGCTGAAAATCCGTCAGGGCCTATCGCACGACTCCTCAGAAGTCCGAAAAATGCGCCCAGCCTGACAATACGGCGCACCACCTGGCTCGGCGAAAAATCAGTGACCCACGTCAATTTTTACTTCCGCTCCGGCTATTGTTTGCGCACGAATTATTGATGAAACACCCGTGCTTCGCAGTGATCTATCCACCTGACGGCATGAAAGTGCTGGTGGCTCATAACATTATTCGCCCGTTGTGGCTGCCACCACGTCAACGGCGAACCGCAGGAGAAGTTCCTTTTTATTTCACGATTCTAAAGTTGTGGCTTTTGTCTGATCACGTGCAGAATTCAAAAGGTGTGCCATGGCTGATCGCAACCCGTGCATCTGGTCCACCAAGTGCAGAATGACGCCAACGCCTTCGCTATTCACACCCATATCGGCAATCAAATCCGAAATCAGTTGAGCGCGGGCGACGTCAGCTTCTGAAAAAGCAAGTTCGGCGTCGGCCCTCTCCGGAACCAGCCACTCTTCTTCAATCCAGATGTCGAGCGTATGTTGATCGAGTCTGGTCCGGCTGAGAAATTCCATTCTGGTAATGATCATGACAGCATCTCCCGGCGC
>JANOVS010000198.1:0-10961 GCA_031417515.1 Hyphomicrobiales bacterium | reverse complement strand
TCAAAAACTGCTTGACTGAGAACACAGTCGCTTCTCCATCAGCGAAGGAGAAGGGGCAGCGCGCGAAAATTGTACCATATCCACCCCATCGTGGAGAAGGTGGCGCAACGCGCCGGATGAGGTCCCTTGGGTTGTTTGCGAATGTGCATCTTGTGGGGCAACTTCAATAACCCCGCACCCGGTCCACCAGATTTTCCAGCACGCCGTCTTTTTCAAAGCGCTCAATCTGCCTTGCGATATATCTGCAAATGGTGGCGGGGTCGGAATCGGCGGCGGTGTGGGGTGAGAGCAACACTTTGGGATGCTGCCAGAAGCGGCTGTCGACTGGCAGGGGTTCCTTGCCAAAAACATCCAGCGAAGCGCCATTCAAGACGCCGTCATCGAGTGCCTGTAAAATATCACTTTCAACTTGTTGGCGACCGCGCCCTGCATTGATCAAGACGGGTGCACCCAGCGGGCCTGACCGCGAGAGGGATTTGAACAGTGCCATGTTGAGAATGCCATCAGTTTCCGGCGTGGCAGGGAGCAGGCAAACTAGAACATCAGTGCGGGCCAAAAAGGCCGGAAGCTCAGTTTTCCCGGCATAGCATTTAATGCCCGCGATGGATTTGGCGCTGCGACTCCAACCCGCCACCTGAAATCCCATCAGCGAAAGTTTGCGGGCTGCATCTTGCCCCAGCACGCCTAGGCCCATGACCCCTACGCGCAAATCGCATGCTGCATGTTGCGCGAAACTGTCCCAGCGGGCTTGCTTTTGGTTTTCACTGATTCGCAACTGTTGGCGGTGGTGCATCAGCACATGCATGACAACATGTTCTGACATGCGGTTGGTGAGATCGGGATCATTCACCCGCACGATGGGAATGCCCTTTGGCAAACTGGCATCAGACAAAATCGCATCAACCCCGGCACCAAGCGAAAATATCACCTTGAGATTGGGCAGGGACGCCACCACGCCCGCGGGCGGCAACCAAGCCGCTGCATAGTGAATATTTTGCGCGGCGGTTATTTGGGGCCATACATTTACAGCCATGGCAGGCCGCGCCGCTTGCATGGTCTTGCCCCATGCAGCTCCGTCCCAGGTGGGTGTGACAAACAGAAATCCGTTCATTGTCTCATCCCGCTTTGGCTGCCGTGAATGGGTTTCAAATTGAGAGAAGCCGCCAGCAAGGCCTTGGTGTAGTCCTCACGCGGTGCCGTGAAAATTTGTTTCGAGTCACCGCGCTCCACCACCACGCCATTTTGCATGACGATGACTTCATTGGCCAGCGCCCGCACTACCTTGAGATCATGGCTGATGAAGAGATAGCCGAGATTGTGCTTCACTTGCAGACTACGCAGGAGGTCAACCACTTGCGCCTGCACAGACATATCAAGGGCAGATGTGGGTTCATCCAGCATGATGAATTTTGGCGACAAGGCAAGCGCTCTTGCGATGGCAATGCGCTGGCGCTGGCCGCCGGAGAATTCATGGGGGTAGCGTTCCATGGTGGCGGGATCGAGGCCGGTTTCGGCGAGGGACGCCGCCACCTTTTCGCGCCGCTCATCCGCCGAAAGATGCGGCTGCTGGATGATCAGGCCTTCCTCAACGATTTGCAGAACCGACATGCGCGGTGACAGGGAACCAAACGGATCCTGAAACACCACCTGCATGTCGCGCCGCAGGGGACGCATGGCTTTTGAGTTCAAGCCATCAATGGCTTGTCCGCGAAAGCTGATCGGGCCTTCCGAAGATATCAGGCGGAGCAGCGCCATGCCCAATGTGGTTTTGCCGGAGCCGGATTCACCGACGATGCCAAGAGTCTGGCCCGCCTTGATTTCGCAGGATACGCCGTTGACCGCTTTGATATGCCCGACAGTCCGGCGGAAAAATCCACGCTTGATGGGAAACCAAACTTTCAGATTGTCGGTGGATACCAGCGTTTCGGCCTGGGGATCAGGTTTCGGCGGTTCACCCCGCGGCTCAGCGGCCAGCAGCATTTTGGTGTATTCATGTTGGGGTGCTGCAAACAGCTTTTTGACCGGAGCCTGTTCCACCACCTTGCCCTTCTGCATGACGCAGACATCATCAGCCATATGCTTCACGATGCCAAGATCATGGGTGATCAGCAGCAGGGCCATGCCGAATTCCTGTTGCAGGTTTTTGAGCAACTCAAGAATTTGTGCCTGCACCGTTACGTCAAGTGCCGTCGTCGGTTCATCAGCGATCAACAGGTCGGGATTATTGGCAAGCGCCATGGCAATCATCACGCGCTGGCGCTGGCCGCCTGAGAGTTGGTGCGGATAGTCCTGCAAGCGTGTTGCAGGATCCCGGATGCCCACCTTGCCGAGAAGCTCGATGATGCGCTTGCGGGCGGC
The DNA here is from genome assembly GCA_031417515.1 of Hyphomicrobiales bacterium. GTDB lineage: Bacteria > Pseudomonadota > Alphaproteobacteria > Rhizobiales > Aestuariivirgaceae > Aestuariivirga. The sequence continues at coordinate 8,603 of JANOVS010000198.1, read as the reverse complement.
TGGCCCGCGCATGGCCTTGTGCAGTTCGAGAATTTCGCCGATCTGTTTTTCAACCGTGTGCAAGGGATTGAGCGAGGTCATGGGCTCCTGGAAAATCATGGTGATCTTGGCACCGCGCACCCGGCGCAAATCTGCTTCATCGCTATCCAGCAGATTTTCGCCGTTGAACAAAATCGCTCCCGAGGGATGGCTGGCGGCGGGATAAGCCAGCAGCTTGAGGATCGACAGGGCGGTGACGGATTTGCCGGAACCGGATTCACCCACCAGCGCCAGGGTCTTGCCCTTTTCCAAAGCGAAACTCACATGGTCCACGGCCAAGGTGTTTTTGCCACCTTGCGAAAACGCCACGGACAAGTCTTTGACTTCAAGCAGGTGGCCACTCATTTGAATGTCTTCCGCGGATCAAGCGCGTCACGCACCGCTTCACCGGCAAACACCAGCAGCGTGAGCAAACTGCAAATCGCCACGAAAGCTGACCCGGCGAGCCACGGCGCTTGCAGGTTGTTTTTGCCCTGCGCCACCATTTCACCCAGCGATGCAGAACCCGAAGGCAGGCCAAAGCCCAGAAAATCCAGCGCTGTCAGGGTGGTCACGGAACCTGAAAGCAGGAAGGGCATGAAGGTCACCGTGGAAACGAGGGCATTGGGCAGCAGATGCTTCCACATGATCCGGGCATTGCTCAATCCGAGGGCCCGCGCCGCCCGCACATACTCAAAATTCCGTGCACGGAGGAATTCCGCCCGCACCACGCCGACAAGACTGGTCCATGAGAACAGCACAAGAATGCTGAGCAACAGCCAGAATGTCGGTTTGAAAAAACTGGCCATGATGATGAGGAGGTAGAGCGTTGGCAGCGACGACCAGATATCAATGAAACGCTGGAACAACAAATCAGTCCAGCCGCCAAAAAAGCCCTGAATGGCCCCGGCAAACACCCCGATGACCGACGACATCAAGGTAAGGATCAAACCAAAGGCCACCGACACGCGAAAGCCATAGAGCATGCGGGCAATCACATCGCGGCCCCGGTCGTCGGTGCCAAACCAGTTCATGTTTGAGGCATGGCACTGGAAATCTTTCACCCCGTTGGGATATTTCGCGCAAAGCTCTTCCCGCGTCAGGTTGAAGGCGGGAGGCGAGGGTGCGGGCTTTGGAATTTCGTTGTTGACCGAACGATAGGAATGGCGAATCGGCGGCCAGAGAATCCAGCCATGGGCCATGATCTCTTCCTGGTTGATGCCTTCCTTGAAATCAGTCCGGGCCTTGAAACCGCCGAATGTTTTCTCCGGGTAGTCCTGCATTTGTGGATAAAGCCACTGGCCCTTGTATGAAACCAGAATGGGCTTGTCATTGGCGATGAGGGGCGCAAACAGCGAGATGATGAACAACACCATGAAGATGATGAAAGACCAATAGCCCCGCCGGTTGGCCCTGAACAAGTGCAGGCGGCGCTGGTTGATGGTTGATATCTTGAACGGAAGCCGCACCTCAGACCTCACGCGATTCAAAATCGATGCGGGGGTCAATCCAAGTGTAGAGCAGATCGCTGACCAGGCCGATGACAAGGCCGATCAGGGTCATGATGTAAAGATTGGCAAACACCACGGCATAGTCGCGTTTTTCCACTGACGTGAAGGTCAGAAGGCCCAGACCATCCAGCGAGAATACATATTCAATCAGCAATGAGCCGGTGAAAAACGCGCCGAGAAACGCGCCTGGAAAACCTGCGATTACCAGCAACATGGCATTGCGGAAAACATGGCCGTAAAGTACGCGGCGTTCACTCAGGCCCTTGGCCCGTGCCGTCGTCACATATTGCTTGCGGATTTCATCGAGGAAGGAATTTTTGGTCAACAACGTCATGGTGGCAAAACTGCTGACGCCAATGGAAAGCAGCGGCAATGTCATGTGCCAGGCATAATCGGCAATCTTGCCCCACAGGCTCAACTCATCAAAGTTGTCTGACGTGATGCCCTTCAGCGGGAACCAGTCATAAAAACTTCCGCCGGCAAACAGCACGATGAGTATGATGGCAAAAATGAAATTGGGAATGGCATAGCCGACAATGATGACACCCGATGTCCAGATATCAAATCGGTCACCATCGCGCACCGCCTTGGCAATGCCGAGCGGAATGGAGACCAGATAGCTGATCAGTGTCAGCCAAAGCCCCAGGGAAATTGAAACAGGCAACCGCTCGATGATCAGGTCCAAAACCGGACGATCACTCATGAAGCTGCGGCCAAAATTGAAAGTGAGGAAATTCTTCATCATGAAGAAGAAGCGTTCCGTGGGCGGCTTGTCGAAACCGAATTGTATTTCCAGTTCCCTGATTTTCTCCGCATCAAGATTGCCAGCCCCTTGATAGCTTCCCCCACTGTCGCCCTGATCAAGATTTTCCTGGCCACTGTCGAGGCGAGAGCCACTTTCGCCCGGGTTTTCCTGTTGTGCCATCAAGGTCTCGATAGGACCGCCCGGCACAAATTGCGTGATGATGAATGTCACCAGCATGACACCCAGCAAGGTGGGGATCATCAGCAACAAGCGCTTGAGGATGTAACTTCCCATGTCAGGCCAGCAATTGCACAAGCGGCATCATGTCTTTTTGAGTTCTTCCGCCGCCTTGGCATCAAACCACCAGGTCTTGGGATGGCCCAGCGCATAACCCGGCATGACATTCGGATGCTTGACGCGCTTCCAGTAAGCGATGCGGTCGATGGGAACAAACCATTGCGGGATCATGAAATGCTTCCACATCAGCACCCGGTCCAAAGCTTTGCAGGCCGCAATAAGGGATTTGCGATCAGGGGCGACAATCAGTTTGTCGACCAGCGCATCAACGGCGGCATCCTTGATGCCTGCATAGTTCTTGCCACCTTTTTTGTCGGCAAATTCCGTTGACCAGAAATCTCGCTGTTCATTGCCGGGTGAAAGGCTTTGCCCGTAGCTGCCAACGATAATGTCGTAGTCAAAATCCTCGGTGATTTTTTCATATTGCGAGAGGTCAACGACGCGAATGTTGACGGTGAGACCGAGGAATTCCAGTTGTTCTTTATAGGGCAAAGCAATGCGCTCGAAGGCCGGGGAATACAGAGTGAATTCCACCGACAAGATTTCACCGGAGGCATTCTTGAGAACCTGCTTTGACCCTTCGGTTGCGCCATTCCAACCCGCTTCGGACAACAGCTGCTGCGCCAATTGCAGGTTCTTGCGCCGTTCAACAGGCGTTGCGCTGACTGGATTGGCATATTCTGCCGTGAAAACTTCTGGGGGTATTTTGCCCTTCAAGGGTTCCAGCAAAACCAGTTCTTCTGGCGAAGGAAGGCCTGTGGCTTCCAGTTCGGAATTGTTGAAAAAGCTGCGTGCGCGGCGGTATTGACCATAAAAAAGATTGGTGTTGGACCATTCAAAATCAAAGGCGAGATCCATGGCACGGCGCACCCGCTCGTCGCTGAACTTCGGTCTCCGTAAATTCAGAACCCAAGCCTGCATGCCAGACACGCCAGCCCGCGGCAGTTCTTCCTTGATGCAACGACCATCCTTGATGGCCGGAAATTCATAGGCCGTGGCCCAGTTCTTCGACGACGACTCAACTTGTATATCAAACTGGTCGCCCTTGAAGGCTTCCAGCAATACCGTCGCATCCTTGTAGAGTTGGTATTCGATCTCGTCGAAATTGTCCTGTCCCACATTCACAGGCAGATCCTTGCCCCAATAGTCGGGCACGCGGGTCAACAAAAAGCTGCTCCCCGACACGATCCTGGTAACGGCATAAGCGCCTGAACCAAGGGGCGGTTCAAGTGAAGCCGCATTGGTATCGCGCATTTTTCCTGTGGCATCCTTGGCGGTCCACCAATGCTTGGGCAGAATGGCCAGTTGTCCGGTGATATGGGGCAATTCGCGGTTGCCCTTGATGGCGAACGTAAAGGTGACTTCCCGCTCTCCGGTTTTCTCAACCTTGGCGATATCTTTGTAATAGGCAGAACGGGCTGGCAGGTTTGCCTTTTGCACTTCAAGGGAAAAAATCACATCTTCAGGTGTCACCGGCATGCGGTCATGAAATTTGGCTTCAGGCCGCAGACGATAGATCACACTGGAAAAATCATCAGGATGCCAGAAGCTTTCGGCCAACAGACCGTATTCGGAGGAAGGTTCATCCAGCGAAGACTTCAGAAGCGTTTCATTGACCGATGGATCAATCGGATCACCCTTGATGGTCCACGGGTTGAGGCTGTCGAAGGATCCCAGCAAGCCTAGCCTGACACGCCCCCCCTTGGGAGCAACTGGATTGATGTAGTCGAAATGCTTGAAATCCGCAGGGTATTTGACAGTTTCAAACAGCGTCGAAGCGTGCCGGAATATTTTTTCTTGTGCTATGGCTGGCAGGGCAGAAAAGGCCGCTGCAAACGGCGATAGCGAAGCCAACTCGATAAACCGTCGCCGTGTGACGCTCATGGTCTTGATTTCTCCAATTGATTCGCTGACCCTCTTCTTACGCGAGGTCACCCGAAAATGAAAACACCGGCAGTTAGCCGGTGTCCCCATTCAAATACACGTTAATTCGCCGACATTTTCAAGGTGCCGGAAACGGCTTTGGCGCATCTGAGAGAGTTGACAGATAGGCAATCAGGTTGGCTCGCTTCTTGTCATTCTTCAAGCCACCCCAAACCATCTTGGTGCCCTGGAGATAGGCCTTGGGCGCCGTCAGGAATATGTTCAGATTGTCAAAGGTCCATTTTTCGCCAGATTTTTCCTTGGCAGCTGCGCCATATTCAAAGCCTGCCATGGAAGCGATCTGGCGTTCCACCACGTTGTAAAGTTCAGGTCCGTTCTTCTTGCCTGCACCTTTGGCAAAGTTATGGCAGTTCAGGCAGACCTTGGCTTCCACCTGGCCTTTTGCGACATCGGCTTCCTTCAACAGGGTGCCGATCGAAACAGGAACTGCAGCCTCTCCTGCCGGAGCCGCCACTTCAGGCTCTTCAATTTCAATCCGGAACCCAGGATTTTCTTGTGAGGGTGCTGTGTGCTGAAACAAGATGCCGCTTACGTTTTGCAAGCCCAATACCAGCAAACCAGTGCCCAACACGGCTCCAGCAATCTTGTTGAATGTCCAACTGTCAATATTCATCGTTGCCCTCGCAAAACGTCGCCAATCGGCCTGTATGCCGACAAGGAGAAAACCCGGCGCACTAACTAATGCTTTGCCCTCTTGCCCGCAATATCTATAAGGCGGGAGGCGCAATATGCCGCGCCCCACCCATTTATTCATCCTGGCAAACCCATGATAGACCACCAAAATACCATTATCGTAATCCCCGCCCGCATGGCGGCGTCGCGACTGCCTGGCAAACCGCTGGCCGATATTCACGGCATACCGATGATTGTTCATGTCTGGCGCCGGGCCATGGAAGCCAAACTGGGCCATGTCCTGGTTGCTGCCGGTGAAAGCGAAATTGCCGCTGCGATTGGTGACGCGGGCGGCGATGCCATCATCACCGATCCCAATCTGCCGTCGGGTTCTGACCGGGTGGCGGCGGCATTGGCCCTGCGTGATCCCGGCCAGCAATTCACCCATATCGTCAACCTGCAAGGCGATTTGCCGACGGTTGACCCGCTTGCCGTGCGCCGCTGTCTGGCGGGCCTTACCAATCCCACAGTTGATATCTCGACCATCGCTGCCGCCATCATCGACCAGCAAGACGTGGACAATCCCAATATCGTCAAGGCCATTACACCGCTGGAAAACAACCGCGAGGTGGCCTTTGCCAGGGATTTCCTGCGCCATGTCACGCCAGACCTTGGTCCAGCCTTTTGGCACCATATCGGCATCTATGCCTATCGCCGCGAAAGCCTGTCGCGCTTTGTCAGTTTGCCACCCTCAAGGCGCGAAAAAGAACGTTCACTGGAGCAGATGCGGGCGCTCGACAACGATATGAAGATCGCCGTGGTCCGGGTTGACGGCGTGCCTTTGGGGGTGGATGCCCCTGCCGATCTCGAAAAAGCCAGACGCCTGTTGAAGGACCAATCGTGATGAATGCCAAAAAGGGCAAAATCGCCTATCAGGGCGAACCCGGTGCCAATTCCCATATCGCCTGTGTGCAAGCGGCCCCCGAACACGAACCCCTGCCGTGCAGCACTTTTGAGGATGCATTTCAGGCGGTCGAATCGGGCAAGGCCGAACTCGCCATGATCGCCATCGAAAACACCACGGCGGGCCGCGTGGCCGACGTGCATCACCTGTTGCCGGGATCGCACCTGTCGATTGTCGGCGAGCATTTTCTGCGCATTGAATTTCACCTGATGGCCGTGCCGGGGGTGAAACTCGATGAGATCAAGGAAGTCCACAGCCATGTTCACGCGCTCGGCCAATGCCGCAAGTTCATCCGCAGCAATCGGCTGAAGCCTGTCGTTGCTGCCGATACAGCAGGGGCGGCGCGGGAACTTTCCGAAACCCGCAACAAATCCCAGGCCGCAATTGCCACAAAACTCGCCGCTGAAACCTATGGCCTCAAAATCCTCGCCCGCAACATTGAGGACGAGGAACACAACACCACGCGCTTTGTCATCCTCTCCAAAAAACAGCGGGATGCACGCGCCGGGGCAGGCAAGGTCGTCACCAGTTTTGTCTTTCGCGTGCGCAATGTGCCCGCAGCACTTTACAAAGCCATGGGTGGCTTTGCCACCAATGGCGTCAACATGACCAAACTTGAATCCTATCAACTGGAAGGCCAATTCTCGGCAACACAGTTTTATGCCGATATCGAAGGCCATCCCGACGATGCCAACGTCAAGTTGGCTTTCGAAGAACTTGGCTTCTTCACGTCATACATGCGCATTCTCGGGGCCTATCCTGCCAGCGCTTACCGGGCAGAACTGGCCAAGCGCCGCGTGGCAGCAGGTTAAGGCGCAGAGTCTTTCCGCACCTCCCACCTCCGCCCGCCTTCGCCGAAGGCTATGGCGCATTAAAAAAACCCGGAAGTGAGGGACGCGGCAAAAAGAAGCGCAAGTGGCATTAAATCACGTTAATCTGATCGCCTGTGACTTGGATTTTGGTGGGTGCAAGCCTAGACAGGCATTGAAACAGGAGAAAAAAATGTTCAGCCGCCGCGCCTTGCTTAAAACCACCCTTGCCGCCAGTTCGCTTGCCTTCTCGCCACGCATGGCTTTTGCCGCAGACTGGGCCGCTGTTGAGAGCGCTGCCAAGGGTCAGACGGTCTACTTCAACGCATGGGCCGGGGCCGATACCATCAATGCTTATATCGCCTGGGCCGGGGCTGAAGTTGAAAAGCGCTATGGCGTGAAAGTTGAACATGTCAAAATCACCGACACAGGCGAAGTCGTCAAACGGGTGCGCGATGAAGTGGCGGCGGGCAAGACCGATGGTTCGGTTGATCTCGTGTGGATCAACGGCGAAAACTTCCGCGCCATGAAACAGGATAAACTGTTGTTCGGTCCGTTTGCCGAAGCGCTGCCAAATTTCGCTTTGGTGGATGTTGAAGGCAAGCCCACCACCCGGCAAGATTTCTCTGAAAGCGTCGATGGACTTGAAAGCCCGTGGGGCATGGCCCAGTTCACGTTTTTTGCCGATGGTGCGAAGGTGGCAAAGCCGCCACGCTCGATGCTGGAACTCGCGGCTTTCGCCAAGGCCAATCCGGGCCGTGTGACTTACACCGCACCACCAGATTTCTATGGCACGACATTTCTCAAGCAAGCGCTGTTTGAGCAAACACCGGATAAGTCAAAACTTTATCAAGCCGCAGATGATGGCACGGCAGGCATGTTGACCACCGATCTGTTTGCCAGCTTCCTTGATGACTTCCACAAATTCCTGTGGCGCGACGGCAAGCAGTTTCCGAAAACCCAAGCTGAAGTGACGCAGATGGTGGCGGACGGCGAGTTGTTGATTGGGCTTACTTTCAATCCGAATGAACCTGCAAATCTGGTGGCGGCAGGCACGCTGCCTGCCAGCACCATTGCCTGGCAACATGAAAAAGGCACCATCGGCAACACGCATTTTGTGGCGATTCCCATCAATGCCAAGGCCCAGGCTGGCGCACAGGTATTCGCCAACTTCCTGCTTTCACCTGAAGCACAAGCCAAAAAGAATGATCTCAAAACCTGGGGTGATCCGACGGTGCTGGCGGTTTCCAAACTTTCGAGCGATGATGCCAAGATGTTTATGGCCGACGCCGTGCCGGGCTCCGTGTCGCTTGCCGGTCCGGCCGTATTGGAACCTCATGCCTCGTGGGTGGCTGCGCTGGAGAAGGCTTGGCTGGAAAGATATGGCCGAGGTTAAAACTTCCCGGTCTGTTCAAGTGTTGGGGTCGATTCCAGTCGTAGGACTTTTTGTTGCCCCCCTCGCCCTCAGCTTGTTGTTCATTTTGCCAAGCCTTGTTGACGTCACTGGTTTTGTCAGCTTGTTCGAGCATCCACAATTCTGGGGCAGCTTGCAGCTCACGCTTTTTACAGGTGTGACCAGCACGGTTTTGGCATTGATTTTGGCGATGGTGATTGTGGCCCAAGGGACCTCATCCGCCCTTCGGGCACCTTCTCCACGAAGGCGTGGAGAAGGGACATCTCCCCAATATCGTCCCTTCTCCACG
>JANOVS010000197.1:0-2388 GCA_031417515.1 Hyphomicrobiales bacterium | reverse complement strand
GATGGCGTCATTCAGCACCTTGGCGAAAGGCGCGAGGCAATTGGTCGTGCAGCTGGCGTTGGAGACGATGACGTGGTCGGCGGTCAGCTTGTCGTGGTTGACGCCGAACACCACGGTCAGATCGACTTCCTTGCCGGGTGCGGAAATCAGCACGCGCTTGGCGCCCGCATCGAGATGCTTCTGGCCGCCGGCGCGGTTGGTGAAGAAGCCGGTGCATTCCAGCGCGATGTCGATGCCATTGGCCTTGTGCGGCAGATTGGCGGGATCGCGCTCGGCAGTGACATGGATGCGCTTGCCGTTGATGATCAGATCGTTGCCATCGGTCGCGACCGTGCCCTTGAACGCGCCGTGGACCGAATCGCGCTGGAACAGCAGCGCATTGGCCTTAGCATCGGCGAGATCGTTGATCGACACCAGTTCCAGCCCGCAATCGGGCCGCGCGATAATGGCGCGCGCAATATTGCGTCCGATGCGCCCGAAACCGTTGATTGCAACTTTAGTCACCATGATAAGAGTTCCTCCTAGATATCTAGTTTTGCTTTGATTTGTGGAATGATTGCCTCGGCGGTGAAGCCGAAATGCTTGAACAACACGTTGTCGGGCGCGGAAGCCCCGAAGCTATCGATGCCGATCGTCAGCCCGTCCCGCCCGGTATATTTGTGCCAGCCCATCGTCGTGCCCGCTTCGATGGAAACCACCAGCACATCGCCGGGAATCAGGCTGCTGCGATAGTCGGCGTCCTGCATCTCGAACAGTTCCCAGCAAGGCATCGAGATAACGTCCGCGCCGATGTCCGCGCCTTCGAGCAATTCCGCGATTTCGCAGGCGAGCTGGACTTCGGAGCCGGTGGCGAGCAGCACGACCTTGAGCTCGGCCTCGCAGGAGATCAGCCGGTAAGCCCCGCGCAGACAGAGGTTTTCATCGGCATCGTCGCGCAGGGCGGGCAGGTTCTGGCGGGATAGTGCCAGCACCGAGGGACCGTCCTTGCGGCGCAGCGCCAGTTCCCAGCATTCGGCGGTTTCCATCGCATCGGCAGGGCGCATCACCCACAGGTTCGGGATCGCCCGCAGCGAGGCGACATGTTCGATCGGCTGATGCGTCGGCCCGTCTTCGCCCAGGCCGATGGAATCGTGCGTCAGCACATAGATCGCCCGGGCATTCTGGATTGCGGAGAGGCGGATGGCGTTGCGGCAATAGTCCGAAAACACCAGGAAAGTGCCGCCATAGGGGATTACTCCGCCGTGCAGCGCCATGCCATTCATTGCGGCGGCCATGCCGAACTCGCGGATGCCGTAATAAACATAGCGGCCCGAATAGTCAGCGGCGCTGAACGGGAGGGTCGAGGCGGTCTTGGTGTTGTTCGAGCCGGTCAGGTCCGCCGAGCCGCCGATCATCGCGGGCACGGCTGCGGTCAGCACGCCCAGCGCATTTTCGCTCGATTTGCGGGATGCAACCTTCGGCATGTCTTCGGCCAGACGCTCGCAATAGGCTTCCCAGTCCTTCAGCGCAGGCAAATCACCCGCCATCTGCGCCGAGAATTCCTTGTCCCGCAAGTCGCTTGCCAGCCGTTGATGCCAATCGGCATGAGCCGCTGCACCCTTCGCGCCCAACGCGCGCCAGTCGGCGAGAATATCGGCAGGAATCTCGAAAGCCGGAGCGCTCCAGCCCAGTTCCTTGCGGGTTGCCGCCACTTCATCGGCTCCCAAAGCTGCGCCGTGGACGCTATGGCTGCCCTGCTTGTTCGGCGCACCCTTGCCGATCACCGTGCGGCAGGCGACCAGCGAGGGGCGCGGATCGGCCATTGCGGCGGCGATGGCGCGGGCAATGTCGGCGGGATCGTGGCCGTCGCAGGCCTCGGTGTGCCAGCCAGACGCCCGATAGCGTGCGGGAATGTCCTCGCTGGTCGACAAATCGGTGCCGCCGTCGATGGTGATGCGGTTGTCATCCCACAGCACGATCAGCCGCCCGAGCCCGAGATGCCCGGCAAGGCCAATCGCCTCGTGGTTGACGCCCTCCATCAGGCAGCCATCGCCCGCGACCACCCAGGTGCGGTGATCGACCAGCGCGTCGCCGAATGTCGCGTTGAGATGCCGCTCGGCCATGGCCATGCCGACCGCCATGGCGAGGCCCTGCCCCAGCGGCCCGGTGGTGCATTCCGCGCCTTCGAGGTGGGTGGTTTCCGGATGGCCGGCGCAAGGGCTGCCCAGCTGGCGGAAATTGCGGATATCGTCCATCGCCGGGCGCGCATAGCCGGTAAGGTTTAGCAGCGAATACAATAGCATCGAGCCGTGTCCGGCCGACAGGACGAAGCGGTCACGGTCTGGCCACTTCGGTGCGGCGGGATCGAACTTCAGAAAGCGCGAATAGAGCACCGCAGCAACGTCGGCC
>JANOVS010000196.1:0-4588 GCA_031417515.1 Hyphomicrobiales bacterium | reverse complement strand
ACCACATCAAGGGCTGTTTGCAATAGTCGCATGTGGCCCCCACCTCCGGCCTTTGGCCACCTCCTCCCCGCGAAAGACGCGGGTTGGAGGGCGAAGTTGCAGACCAGTATTCATCGAGTGCCCTCCGCCCCGATTCTTCATCGGGGAGGAGGTGGCCGACTGCGTCCGCCGAAGCTACTTAGCGAAGGTGGAAGGCCGGAGGTGGGGGAGACAGGTGAATTTCTGAACTTGTTCAGTCGAAATGAAAAATGTTGTTTCAAATGACCGTTGGTATCACTTTGATTCTAGGTGGCGCGAGATCGGGCAAGTCGAGGTTTGCGGAAAGTTTGGCATTTGGAACGCGACACTATGTGGCGACGGCGCAGGCTTTTGATGAGGAGATGCAACACCGCATCGCCCTGCATCGAGAGCAACGGGGTGCGGGCTGGATTACCCATGAGGAGATTTTTGATCTCCCGCAACGCCTGGAGAAGTTGAATGATCCCAAGCATTTCATACTTGTGGACTGTTTGACTTTGTGGCTGAGTAATTTGATGCTGGCGAACCATGATGTGGAAGCGGCTGCTCAACAGTTGATTTCAGTCTTGCAGCAAATGAAGGCCACAACTGTTTTGGTTTCCAATGAAGTAGGCCTTGGCATTGTTCCTGAAACGCCCTTGGGACGGGCGTTCCGCGATGCACAAGGGCGGCTGAACCAACAGGTGGCGACTGTCGCCAGAGATGTGGTTTTCATCGCGGCGGGTTTGCCGTTGGTGCTTAAAGGGCAATTGCCAAAAGCAGCACAAGGCCAAACATGATCCACATCGCGCGATTATAAAGCTTCAGGCCTGAGGGAATGTCGTGGCGGGTCAAGTGTTCTCGCCCATCGCCCATAAAGGCCAGGTCGACGATTTCACCATCATAGGATCGGGGGCCACCAAACTTCAAATCCAGTGCACCCGCCATGGCAGATTCTGGCCAGCCTGCATTAGGCGAACGATGCTTGCCAGCATCACGCCAAGCTGCGACCAGCGCTGATTTTGCCGACTGCGGATTGATGAACAATGCAGCACATGCAAAGAAAAGCGCCGTCAACCGCGATGCTGGCAGGTTGACCAGGTCATCAAGTTTGGCTGCTGCGAAACCGAAGTGCAGGTGGCGATCAGATTTGTGGCCGATCATCGAGTCTGCTGTGTTGATGACCTTGTAGGCGACGATGCCGGGAAGGCCGAGCAGGGCGAACCAAAACACCGGTGACACGATGCCATCGGCAGTGTTTTCAGCGAGGCTTTCCAATGCGGCTTTCGCAACGCCACTTTCATCGAGACTGCGGGTTTCGCGGCCAACGATTTTAGCCACGGCATTGCGGCCTTCCTGCACGGAGGTTGAGAGTGCACGATAGACATTCACGACATGTTGATGCAGTGATTTCTGGGCGATCAACGAGGTTGCCAACAGGGCTTCGATGGGCGGTCCGCCAGTAAAACGCTCCAGCACTTGACTGACAAGCCAGGTGGGCAGGGCGGTTGCCAGCAATACCAGCAGCAAGGCCAGTGCGCCTTTCAGGCGGACCAGGATTGGGTTTTCAGGCGCTGTGTTGAAATGCTTGTCGGCTGAAGCAATCAACAAGCCAAACCATTGGACGGGATGTCCAAGGGTTTTTTGCAACACCGACGGATAACCGACGAAGCGCTCTATGAGGATGGCAATGGCAGCCAATGTGAGGGTGCTCATTGGGGATATTCAGCAAGGGCCAGCATTTGTTCGATGTCGATGGATTGTTCGAGGTGCCGGGCAAGCTTGTCCAAGGTTTCTTCAATCAGCGCATCATAGGCAAGGCTGGGGGAATCGACGCCAAGGGTTTTCAGAAATGCGTGACGGAAGCCATCGCTGGTGAAGCAGCCATGCAGATAAGTACCGATGATGTTGCCAGCTGGATTGGTGGCCCCTTCCGGCTGATTTTGTTTGAGGGCAAATGGTTTTTGAGTGTCAGGCCCTATGGTTTGACCGAGATGGATTTCATAGGCTTCGATGGTTTTGCAAGATGTAACATGCAGGGCAGTTGTGGGGGTTACGGTTTTTTCGCCACTGAGCGTTGTTTCGACATCAAGCAAGCCCAACCCCGGCATGGAACCGGGTGGGCCTTCCAAGCCTTGCGGATCATGGATCATCTGGCCCAACATTTGATAGCCGCCACACAAACCCAACACTTTTCCGCCGCGTCTGGCATGGGCCAGAATATCGATGTCCCAGCCATGTTGACGCAGCGCTGCGAGGTCAGCCATGGTGGATTTGCTGCCGGGAATAACGACGAGATCGCAGGTTGCGGGCAAAACTTCTCCCGGATTTAGAAAACGCAAGGCAACGCCGGGTTCGAGCCGCAACGGATCGAGGTCATCAAAATTGGCGATGCGCGGCAGTTTCAGAACGCAGATTTCGATTCCGTTTATTGTAACAGGCAAGTTTGCTTCCAATGCTACGGCATCTTCAGCGGGCAAGTGATGGGCATCTGGAAAATGTGGGATGACACCAAGGGAAGGCCAATTGGTGCGTGCCTCAATCAGGTTCTCACCTTCAACAAAAAGATTTGGATCACCATGGAACTTGTTGATCAGGACAGCTTTAATTCTATTCTGGTCAGATGGATCGAGCACCGCATGGGTGCCGATCAATGATGCGATGACACCGCCACGGTGGATGTCGCCGATGATGATGACGGGGGCTTTTACGGCTTGCGCAAATCCCATATTGGCCAGATCACCCTGCCTCAGATTGGCTTCGGCAGGACTTCCCGCACCTTCAACCAGAATATAGTCGTGGCTTTCTGCCAGTTGCCGGAAACTATCGAGGATGGCTGGCATGAATTGCTGGCGTTCAGCAAAGAATGCTTTGGCCTTCATGGTGGCCACGCGCTTGCCCTGCACAATGATTTGCGCCCCGGTTTCGCTTTCAGGTTTGAGCAAAACGGGATTCATATGGACCGAGGCTGGAACTTTTGCGGCGCGGGCTTGCAAGGCTTGGGCGCGGCCAATTTCGCCACCATCAGTGGTGGCGGCTGCATTGTTTGACATATTCTGGGGTTTGAACGGTGCAACCCGCAATCTGCGATTTGCGAGGAGTCGGCAAAGGCCCGCAACGATCAAGGATTTCCCTACATCGGAGCCTGTGCCCATGAACATCAGCACTTTGGCAGTCATGGTTGCACGCTGATGATGTGGGCAAAGGAACCCATGACACGGCCCCGGCGCAAGCCCATGGCGGGCAGGGCGTCACCTGCGGCGTTTTCAGCCGCAAACAAGCGGTCACCATCGCCTTCCGAAAGAATCGTGGCGTAGTGGAATTCGTGGCCGCGCAATTTGGCGGGAAAAGGGCCAGCAGTGCAGGTCAGTTGGCGATAACCCAGATGGAGTTTTGGTTTTTCAAAACTGCTTTCAAGCGGCAGCAGACCCGCCATCGCGTGGTGGTGACCATGAGTGTCAACCAGCCCTGCGCCCATCACCATATAGCCGCCGCATTCGCCGTAGATCAGGCCGGAAAATTGCTGCAGGCTTTGCAAAAAAGCCCTGTTGCCTGCGATTTTTCCAGCGTGAAGTTCCGGATAACCACCGGGAAGGAAAACGGCTTCGGCAGAAGGATTGGGCGCTTCATTGGCAAGCGGTGAGAAAAAGCTGAGAGAGGCACCAGCTTCACGCCAGTTTTTCAGCAGATGTGGATAGGCAAAAGTAAAAACTTCATCCCTCGCGATGGCGATGTTTTGGGCGAGGGGTGGCAGCAGAGTGGCATGCGCATGTTTTTGATTCGAGAAGTTGGCCGATAAATTAACCACGTTGTCAAGTTTTGTTTCACGTGCAACTCCTCGTGCCGCACTTTCAAGAAATGCCTCAAGTTGTTGATTCTCCAGTGCTTGCACCAGTCCAAGGTGTCTTGACGGCATGTGGAGTGAGTCATCGTGCCGCAACTCGCCGACAACCGGCATGGCGATTTCGGCAAGGGCATTGCGCAGTATCTGGCTATGGCGCGGGCTTTTGGTGCGATTGAGGAATACACCTGCGATATTCACATCACCGGAAAATTGCGCAAACCCTTTGGCGAGGGCAGCGATGGATTGGGCTTGATGGCTTGAGTCAATCACCAGCAGCACAGGCAAGCCTAGTGCTGCCGCGAGATCGGCGGTCGAACCCGTTGCGCCATCGGGGCCATCGAACAGGCCCATGACGCCTTCGATGATAACGATGTCGCTGGTTTTGCCCGACTCGGCCAAGAGATTTTTGCATTGATCAGGCCCCATGGCCCAGTAATCAAGATTGAGGCAGGGGCTGCCGCTGGCGGCACTGTGAAACTGCGGATCGATGTAATCGGGTCCAGCTTTGGCTGAGGCGACTTTCAGGCCGGTGTTGCGCAAGGCCCGGATTAAACCCAAGGTCACGAGAGTTTTGCCGCTGCCGGAATGGGGGGCCGCGACTATCAATGCCTTAGTGTCTGACCGAAAAAGAAGTTGGGTGATATCAGTCATTTGTGATTCAATCGGTGTTGCAAAGCATCGATGGAGGATTACATGTGGACAGCTACCACCCGCAAGCAGTTTGCCAGAGGCGGTCTGCTTTTGCCA
>JANOVS010000195.1:0-49115 GCA_031417515.1 Hyphomicrobiales bacterium | reverse complement strand
GATGACGTCGACCGAGCCGAACGACTTCTTGATGTTTTGCAGTTTGATGTTTGCCATGGAGCAGGTTCCTCAGCCTTTGACGCCGCCAGCCGTGAGGCCGGAAATGATTTTACGTTGGAAGATCAGTACAAGGATGATCAGGGGCAGTGTGACCACCACGGATGCCGCCATGATCGGTCCCCACGGCACTTCATATTGCGATGACCCTGACAACAGGCCGATGGCAACCGGCACCGTGCGCTGGGCATTGGACGAGGTGAAGGTAAGGGCAAACAGGAATTCGTTCCACGCCGCGATGAAGGCCAGCAATCCGGTGGTGACCAGGGCAGGCCACATCAGCGGCAGGAATACGCGGCGGATGATGATCCACGGTGTGGCACCATCGACAATCGCCGCCTCCTCTATTTCCACTGGAAGTTCGCGCATGAAAGTTGTCAGAATCCATACGGTAAACGGCAGCGTGAAGATCATGTAGGAAAAGATCAGGGACCACAGTGTGTTGTGAAGACCGGTAAAGCGCACCAGTTCAAACAGGCCCGCAAGAACTGCAATTTGTGGAAACATCGAGACGCCGAGAATTGTCATTAACAACAGACCCCGACCACGGAACTTGAAGCGGGATAAGGCGAATGCAGCGGTAACGCCGAGCAACAGCGACAGCACCACAACACAGGTTGCGACGATGACGGAGTTGAGCAAGTTGCGCGGGAAAGAACCGGCTAACGCAGATTTGTAATTCGTCAAATCCAAGCCTTGCGGCAAATAGTTGACTTCGAACAGCGCCGTACCAGTTTCGATGGATGAGAGAATGGCATAGTAAAACGGGAACACCGAAATGAAGACAATGAAGCAGACGAGCGCATAAAACAGGGTGGTTTTGGTGTAGGACCAAAGCATCTCAATGGCCTCCGTCAAATTTGACTTTGCCAAGCCAGATGTAAAGCATGGTCATCGCCGTGAGGATGAGGAACAGCATGGTGGCCTGGGCTGAACCTAGCGCAAATTTGTCAAAGTCGATGAGGTTTTCACGCGACAACACCGATATGGTTTTGGTGGATGAACTGTTGGGTGTGAGAATATAAATCAGGTCAAACACCCGCATGGCATCGAGCATGCGGAAAATCACCGCGACCATGAGTGCTGGTTTTACCAATGGCAAGGTGATTTTGAAAAATGTCTTGATTGGGTGCACGCCATCGACCTTGGCCGCTTCATAAATATCCTGCGGAATCATTTGCAGGCCGGCAAGTATGAGCAACGCCATGAAGGGTGTGGTTTTCCAGACGTCCACAATCAGCACGGCCATCATCGCCGTGTCGGCGCTGGCGGTCCAGGCGATGCCGGTGTCGATCAAGCCGAGCGTGATCAGAAAGTCGTTGATGATGCCAAACTGGTCATGGAACATCCATGACCACATGCGGGCCGAAACGATGGTGGGAATGGCCCATGGCACAAGGATGGCTGCGCGCACAATGCCGCGACCTTTGAAGTCTGCATTCAAAACCAGGGCGACGATCATGCCGAGCGTGGTTTCGAGAATGACCGACAGAAACGCAAAACGCACCGTGTTGTAAACGGCATTCCACCACACGGGGTCAGCCAGCAAACCGCCGTAGAGCACCTTGCCGCTTTTGAGCGTGGTCATCTTGAAGTAGTTGTCAAAGCCTACAAACTTGGCGTTGTAGAGATCAGTCAATGACGCGTTCGTCATCGAGAAATAGATCGTGCGCATCAGCGGCCAGCCGGCCACCAGCAGCAACGTCAGGAGCATTGGAAGAAGGAACCATCGTGCAGCACGCAGCCGTTCAGCGCGCAGTTCCGACAGCGACGATACTTTGCCCAAAGCCATGTTCAGCTTTCCCGCAATGCTGTTGAAAAAAGGCGCAGACGGACCATAATTGATCCGCCTGCGGATAGAAGGACCAGCGCGCTGCGCCCCCGCTGGCGCTGGTCCTTTTCAAGGCGTTAGGCCTGGGGAGGATATTACCAGGCGTCGCCCTTGAGTTCAGTCAACTTGGCTTCGAGTGCTTCGAGGTTTTCCTTCGATGTACCCTTGCCCGACAGCGTGTCATGCACGGCGGACCAGAACAGCGAAGACACTTCGTTGTACTTGACCTTGGTGGGTGCCGACGGACGTGGCACAGCATTCAGGAACACATCTTTCCAACGTGGAATGATTGGCTGTGCAGCGGCGATTTCGGCATCGTCATAGAGTGACATGATGGTTGGAAGCTGCGAGCTTTTCAGGGCGCGGATTTTTTGTGCTTCGGCAGAGCCGAGGAACATCGCCAATTCGATGGCAGCATCCGGGTTCTTTGAATACTTCGACACGGCAACGTTCCAGCCGCCGAGTGTGGCGGCCGACTTGGTGTCACCACCAGCCGAAGGCAGTGTTGCGACGTCAAACAGACCCTTGACCTTGGAGTCATCGCCATTGCCCAAGCCATAGGCATAAGGCCAGTTGCGCATGAACACGGCATTGCCGGTTTGCCAGACGCCGCGCGAATCTTCTTCGCCATAGCCCAGAACACCTTCTGGAGCAGATGTTCCAATCATGCCCTTGATGATGTCAAGTGCCGCAGCTGCCTTATCGTTGTTGATGGAGATCGAACCATCTGGTTCAACGATCTGGCCACCGCCGGAAGACTTCACCCATTCCAGTGCATCGCAGGTCAGGCCTTCATAGGCATTGGCCTGAAACACGAAACCCTGCATGTCCTTGTTGCCGGCAGCGCGTTCGCCGTCCTGGATTTCCTTGGCGGTTGCAGCAAGTTCAGCCCACGTGGCAGGAACGCCCTTCTTGTATTTTTCAAGCAGGTCTTTACGATAGTAGAGGGCAGGGGCATCGGTGAATACAGGCAAGGCAACGAGCTTGCCATTCACGGTTTGCGATTCAATGATGGAGGGGAAGTGCAGGGCTGCAACATCCTTGGCAGCAGCGGTGAGATCAAGGAATTGCTCAGCCAATTGGGGAGCCCAGATCACGTCGGTCTGATAGACGTCGATGTCGGAGTTGCCGGCGGCGAGCCACAGGCGATACTGGCCGAACTGGTCGGTGGTGGACGAAGGCATTGGAACCACAGTCACCTTGTGACCGGTCTTGGCTTCGAAGGGCTTCAGGAATTCCTGCAACACTTCGATGTCCTTGCCGGTGGCACCCGACACAAAAGACAGATCGGCGGCAAGTGCGGCATTGGACGCCAGCATGGCGGCAGCTGCAACAGCGGCAAACAGATACTTCTTCATTAAAAATCCTCCCTGGATTCCATGGATTGAACTTACCAAGGGCCTTGTTTCCGGCATTTCACACTTTATTCCAAAGCGCTTTGGTAATTAGCTCAATAAAACGAGGGATCAATTCCGTCAAGAGAAATGCCAAATTAACGCGTAAAAAGATGCGTTTATGCTGCGCTGCAGCATAAATTCGCAGGTGCAATCAGGTCAATACAGTCAATAAGATCGTGGCCTATTGAAAGCGCTTTAAGTTTAGGCTTAGTTCCAACATCATGAATCTACGTGACCTTTCAAAACTTCTCGGACTTTCCCACACGACTGTGAGCCGGGCTTTAAACGGTTTCCCTGAAGTGTCGGAAGAAACCCGGGTACGAGTCAAGGCAGCGGCTGACCTGCATGGCTATCGCCCCTCTGCGGCGGCGCGGCGTCTTGCAACCGGCCAATCCGGCACTTTGGGCGTGGTGTTTCCGCGCGAACGCAATTTGTTGGGTGACCTGCGCTTC
This sequence comes from Hyphomicrobiales bacterium, assembly GCA_031417515.1. Lineage (GTDB taxonomy): Bacteria > Pseudomonadota > Alphaproteobacteria > Rhizobiales > Aestuariivirgaceae > Aestuariivirga. The sequence goes on along the minus strand of JANOVS010000195.1, from coordinate 45,378 downwards.
ACGGAGTTTCTGTCCGGTGCCGTGCAGCAGGCCTCGGACCTCGGCTATGACATTACCTTGGCCATGGCCAGTGGCACGCAAAACGAAGAAAATGTTTATCGCCGCAGCGTGCGGGCTGCCCGCGTTGACGGCATGATACTGTCCAGCCCCTTGCTCGAAGATCCCCGCATTCCGCTTTTGCGCAAACTGAACATGCCATTCGTGTTGCACGGCCGCACGGTTTCTTCGGAGCCGTTCCCCTACCTCGATATCGACAATGAAGGGGCCTTTTTCCAGGCGGCAAAATTGCTGACAGACCTCGGGCATCGCCGCATTGCATTGTTGAACGGTGACACCGCTTTCAATTTTGCCAGGGATCGCGATGTTGGGTTCCGCAAGGCCCTGGCCACCGTCGGAGCGCCAGTTGATTCATTGCTGGTGCGCGAAGGATACATGAATGAGGAGCATGGCGAGTCGGAAGCCCGACAATTGCTCATGTTGCCTTCCCAGCAAAAACCAACAGCGTTTCTTTGCTCCTCGATTTCACAGGCTGATGGTGTGGCCCGCGTCGTTCGGCATATGGGACTCGAAATTGGCAGGGATGTTTCCCTGATCGCCCATGACGACCGCTTGCAGGACATTCGGGCTGAAATTTTTGATCCGCCCCTGACCGCAACGCAATCATCCATCGCTGAAGCAGGCAGACGGGTTGTGGCAATCCTGGTGCAACACCTGCGCCATCCCGGCGAACCCTGCGCCCAAGATGTGTGGCCGGTCGATCTTGTGTTGAGAGAATCGACAGGCCCCGTCAAAAGCCAGTGAGTTGCAAGCAGGCACAATCTACGTTGTAATTTCAATGTGCCGCAAGTTTGGTCGGAGTGAGAGGATTCGAACCTCCGACCCCCTGCTCCCGAAGCAGGTGCGCTACCAGGCTGCGCTACACTCCGACTTTGGCCGAATTCCATTTTACGCAATGTTGTGACTCAATCAAGCACTGGTCGCCGGATGCCAAGTTGCTTGGATTTTTGATTTGTTGCCTACAACCGAACCCGCAGCCAACAATTGCACTTGCAAGACGTCAAAAGGTTTGCAAGCATGACCTCTTGGTTTAACGGCCCAGCAAAGTGCCGATGCCAAATACTAATCAGGGAGGATGGAATGCGAACTTTAATGAAGTTTGTTGTTGCACTCGTAGCCTGGGTTGGTTTGACCCTGACAAGTGCAATGGCTCAATCGACAGTTTACGCCGCAGGCGACAGCACCTCCGGCACTTATTTCGACTACATGAAGACGGTTTATGCGCGGGCTGGCACACCTGAAATTGCCATGTTGCCGCTTACCAGTTTTGACAAGAATTTTGATTTACACCCGATGGCCGCCGAAAGCTGGACCCAGTCGGCTGACGGTCTGGTCTGGACCTTCAAGCTGCAAAAGGATTTGGTGTGGAGCGATGGTCAACCTTTGAAGGCTGGGGATTATCTTTTTGCCATGCAGCGTGCTGCCACCACAGGCTATGACTTCGCCTGGTATTGGGGCTATGCTGGTGGCATCAAGAATTGGGGTCCGGTCACTGAAGGCAAGGCTGATGTTTCGACACTCGGCATCAAGGCCCTTGATGATCAGACTCTTGAAATCACAACTGAAACGCCAAAGCCCTATTTGCCCGGCGTCGTCAGCCTTTGGTATCCGGTTCCAAAACACGTGCATGACAAATTGGGCGACGAGTATGCCGCCAAGGTGGAGACTCTCGTGACTTCCGGGCCCTTCATGGTTGAGAGCTGGGAAAAGTCCAACAACTCCATGGTTCTGGTGAAAAGTCCAACCTACAAGGGCCCATGGCAATCAAAGGTCGACAAGCTGGTGATTGATCCATCACTTGGCGCTCCCGAAGTTGGCCTTCCTGCCTTCATGGCTGGCGAAGCGGACTTCTCCTTCCTCAACACCGGGCAGGTTCCGTTTGTTGACAAGCGCTTCCCCGGCCAGATCACCAAGAACGCCGTTTTCGCCACGTCCTACATTTCGTTTGATCTGGAAAAAGCGCCTTTTGACAATATCGATGTGCGCAAGGCGTTGTTCTATGCGATCAATCGCGATGAAATGACCTCGACGGTGCTGAAGGATCTGGCGATCCCCGGCAAGTCATTGCTGCCTCCCGGTTATCCTGGGTACAATGATGCGATCACCAGCCAGGCCGTGTTGGACATGGCAAAGGCCAAGGAACATCTCGCCAAGGCAGGCTATCCAGATGGCAAGGGCTTCCCGGAAGTCGAAATCTGGTATCGCGATCAGGGTGGCTACAATGGTGCGATCACCGCTCCCATGCTGCAATATCTGCAAGCCCAGTTCAAAACCAACCTTGGCATCACCATGAACCTCAAGGTCATGCCGACGAAGGATTGGATGGCGGGTTTGCTGGAACGCAAGAACAACCTGTTCCTGGCACCCTACGAATATGACTACATTGATCCGTCAAACTTCTATGGCATCTTCTACAATGGTGGTCGCCATCACCACAAGATCAAAGCCTATGATGATCTGGTGGCTGCGGCTGACAAAGGTGCCACATGGGAAGAACGCTCGAAGCTTTATCAGCAAGCCGAACAAGTGCTGATCGACAACGTGTCGTTCATCCCACTGGTGCATCCGATCACTGTGGCTGTCGCCAGCAAGTCGATCACGGGCGAAGGAACGACACCTAACAAGCTGGGCTTTACGCCACTTCGCCAGTTGGGCTTGTATTTCTACACCCACGTCGAAAAGAAATGACGTGACAGCAGCACCTCCCGGTTCTCGCTGGGAGGTGTTTTGTTTCGCAGAACGCGACGTCAGAACCTGAGAGCGCCATGCGGCTCGTCGATATCGAAAATCTCACCGTCGATTTTCCCCAGCACGAAGGTACGGTGCAGGCCGTGCGCGGGGTGTCGTGGCATCTTGCTGCGGGCGAAAGTCTTGGCATTGTCGGAGAATCTGGTTCGGGAAAATCCGTAACCTGCATGGCCCTGTTGCGCCTGCTGCGCGAACCACCAGCGAAGATCACGGCAGACCGCCTGGAGCTTGTCGGTGAAAACATGCTGACGGCAGACCGCCACAAACTGGCATCCATCCGTGGTCGTGTCGCCGCCATGGTGTTTCAGGATCCAATGACGGCGTTCGACCCGGTCTTTACCATCGGCCATCAGATCATCGAAACCATTCAGGCCCATCGCAGCGTTTCAAAATCACAGGCGAAAGCTGAAGCGTCTTCATTGCTGGCCAAGGTTGAAATCAAGAATCCTGCGGCAATGCTTGAAAGCTATCCGCACCAGCTTTCCGGCGGCATGTTGCAGCGGGCGATGATTGCCATGGCGCTGTCATGCCGCCCGCAGATTCTGGTTGCCGACGAGCCAACAACGGCACTCGACGTTACCATTCAGGCGCAGATTCTGCAGTTGATCAAGGGCCTGCAATCAGAACTTGGCATGGGCCTCGTCATGATCACCCATGATCTTGGTGTGATCGCCGAAACTGTTGACCGTGTTGTTGTGATGTATGGCGGCCGTGTGATGGAGGAGGGGCCAGTACAATCGATCTTCGACGCGCCAGCACATCCCTATACCCAAGCGTTGTTGCGCTCGATACCTGGTCAAACGCCGGGTCGCCATCGCTTGATTGAAATCAGCGGTGGTTCACCAAGCCCGGTTCATCCACCCGCAGGCTGTCCCTTTCATCCTCGTTGTGACCGTGCTGATGCAAAGTGCAAGGAAACACCGCCGTTCATGGCGATTGCCGAAAGCCGCCATGCCGCATGCTGGAGGTTGCCATGACTCCAGCCCTTGAATTGCGTGGCCTCAACAAGTCATTCCATCTCAAAACCAAAGGCGGCTTTTTTCCGAGCTACACGGAACTCAGAGCCGTGCGCGACGTCAACCTTGTGCTGCCCACCAACAGCATTGTCGGTCTCGTGGGTGAATCAGGTTCGGGCAAATCAACAACCGGCATGTTGGCGATGCGGTTGCTTGAGCCTACGTCGGGGCAAATCCTTGTTGATGGCACAGACATCACAATGCTGGATCACATCGCCCTGAAATCGTTCCGGCGCAAAATGCAGGTGGTGTTTCAAGACAGCTACTCCGCCCTCGACCCGATGATGACGCTACAGCAGATTGTTGCGGAACCACTGCACATCCATCACATCGGCACGTTGTCAGAACAAAAGGCCGCAGCCCTCGACATGCTGGAACGGGTTGGGCTTGATCGGCGTTACGGCGGGCGTTACTCTCACGAACTGTCCGGTGGCCAGCGTCAGCGTGTTGCCATCGCAAGGGCATTGATTCTAAAGCCCACCGTGCTGGTTGCAGACGAACCCACATCGGCACTCGATGTCTCCGTCAAAGCCCAGATCATCAATCTGCTGTTGGATTTGCAAAAAGAGCGCGGCCTTTCGATCCTGTTCATCAGTCACGATCTCAGCGTGGTGCGGGCATTGACTGATGAAGTGGCGGTAATGTGTGACGGCCGTATTGTAGAACGGGCGGCAACGGAGACCATTTTTACCACCCCGCGCCATCCCTACACGCGCGCCTTGCTTGATGCGATTCCGGTTTTGAATCCTCATCTGCGCCGGACCCGAATGTTTCTCAGCCGCGAACAAATCAATGCAGCCACGCCACGGTTGCGTGCGATAGACTTGGCTGCAAAGTGTGATCCCAGCGCCATACCGCAACTGGTCGCCATAAATACCAATCACCATGTGGAGGCGATTGTCACATGATCCGTTACATCGCTGGCCGCCTGCTCTCGATACTGCTGACGTTCTTCGTCATGTCATTGATCATCTTTTTGATGATGCACGCTGTGCCCGGTGGGCCATTTGATGGCAACGACATGCCGGTTTCCGACGCCGTGAAAGCCAAGCTCAATGCCAGCCTCGGTTTGGACAAACCACTCTATGTGCAATATTTCAAATACATGTGGGGGGTGCTGCATTTTGATTTTGGCGTGCCCTTCCAGAGCCCCGGTGAAACGGTGTTGGAACTTCTGGCGCGGGCCTGGCCGCCAAGTCTCATCCTCGGTGGACTTGGTGTGTTGATCGGCGCGCCGCTTGGCATTCTCCTTGGCATGGCGGCGGCACTGCGCCGCAACACCTGGGTTGATTATCTCGCATCAGCCGTCGCCACACTGGGCCTTACCATTCCGGTGTTTGTCACCTCCATGATGTTGATACTGATTTTTGCTGTCTGGCTGGGATGGTTACCTGCAAGTGGCTGGGGCAAGCCCAACAGCTGGATCTTGCCGATCATCGCCTATGCCACAATTCCGCTTGCGACCTATGCGCGATACACCCGTTCCGCCATGCTCGATGTCTTGAACAAACCTTTCGTCACGGTGCTGCGCGCCAAGGGATTGCCCGAACGAAAAATCATTTTTCAGCATGTGCTGCGCAATGCTGCATTGCCGATGGTGACCGTGTTCCTGCCCATGTTCATCGGTACGGCCACGGGATCCATCTTCGTTGAAGCCATGTTCCGCATTCCCGGCCTTGGTGCCTATTTTGTATCGTCGATTGAGCTGCGGGACTATTCATTGGAAATGGCGCTGATCCTGATGATTACCATGATGTTTTGTGTGTCCTATCTTCTGTCTGACATTGCCTATGCCTTGCTCAACCCGCGCATTCGTGTTGGTGGAGGTGAAAGGTGACGGCAGACGGTGCGCCCATTCACATACAGCGTAGTCCGCTTTATTTTGCCCTGCGCCGCTTTGTGGCCAACAAGGCTGCAGTGGCATCTGGTTTCGTGCTTGGGCTGCTCGTGCTCATGGCCATCTTCGCTCCGCTCCTCACCCCGACGGGCTATGCCGATCAGAACTATCTCGCGGATGGTTTGGCGTTTCCGTCGTGGCAACACTGGTTTGGCATTGATGACCTGGGCCGCGATTTTTTCACGCGCAATCTCCATGGTGCCCGCGTCTCGCTCACCATCGGATTTGCCGCTGCAGTTTTCTCGGTGCTCATCGGCATACCGTTGGGCGCCATCGCTGGTTATTACGGTGGTCGGGCTGACTGGTGCGTGATGCGACTTATCGAATTGTTTTCCGTCGTGCCGCCACTGCTTGCTGCAATGTTGTTGGGGGCACTTACCAAAGGTGGTTTGGTCACCATCATTGTGATAGCCTCACTGTTTGGCTGGGTGCAGGTGTGCTTGCTGGTGCGCGCGCAAGTGAAGGCATTCCGCGAAAAAGAATTCGTGCGTGCGGCACAGGCGTTGGGTGCCACGCCCGCCTACATCATGCGGCATCATCTGATACCCAATTCGATCTCGCCCATCATCGTCGGCTTTGTGCTGGCCATGCCGCTGGCGATGATGCTGGAAGCTGGCCTCTCGTTCCTCGGCATTGGTGTTCCGCCGCCACTGCCAAGCTGGGGCCAGATGATCAATGTCGGCATCAACTTCATGTATTTCTATTGGCACATGGCGGTGTTTCCGACAGCGGCATTGGCCCTCACCGTGCTGGCCACAACATTGTTTGGCGATGGTCTTCGTGACGCGCTGGATCCCACCTTGAAAGGCCGTTGACTTGGACAAGAACCTCGCTTCACTTTTTTTGCTCGACGAAAATGTCGTGTTTTTGAATCACGGCTCCTATGGCGCGTGCCCCAAGCCGGTTTTTGAATCCTATCAGAAATGGCAGTTGAAACTGGAACGCCAGCCCGTTGCCTTCCTCGATCCTGATCGGGGGCTATCAACCTGGATGCACAATGCTCGTGTGGCCCTTGCAAGCGAACTTGGCACAGCAGCGGACAATCTGGTTGGCGTGATGAATGCCACCTATGGCCTGAACATGGTGGCGCAATCGCTTGACTTGAAACCGGGTGATGAAATCCTTACCACTGACCATGAGTACGCCGCACTGGAAAAAACCTGGGCTTATGTGGCCCGCAAAACCGGCGCGAAAATCGTCAACGTCACAATTCCCCTCCCACTTACCTCAGAAGCAAATTTCACCAACGCCTTGCGCGCAGGTATCACAGACCGGACGCGCGTGATTTTTCTCAGCCACATCACATCCGCGACAGCGCTGGTGTTTCCCATTGAAAACATTGTTGCTGAAGCCCGCGCACGCGGCATCCATACCGTCATTGATGGGGCGCACACACCCGGACATATTACGCTTGAACTCGATGCGCTGGGGGCCGACTTCTATGCCGGAAACTGCCACAAGTGGTTGATGGCCCCAAAGGGGTCGGCATTCCTGCATGTGCGACCAGAACTTCAAAGCATGATAAATCCTCTGGTGATCAGCCACGGTTGGACGGCGGACCATCAATCCCCCGCCCCATTCGGCGGAACTGCCTTTATCGACAGCCTCGAAATGCAGGGCACGCGTGATCCATCCGCTTGGCTTGCGGTGCCTGAGGCAATCGCCTTTCGTGCGGCGCATCAGTGGAACACCGTGGCTGCCGATTGTCGGCGCTTGGTGCAAGATACGGCGATGCGTGTTGCCGCATGGACGGGCTTGCCGGCATTTGGATCACCGGAATTCTGTGCGCCACAAATGGTTGCCATGCCGGTGCCTGACTGTGATCCCAAGTTTTTAAAGAAGCGATTGCTGGAAGACTACAACATCGAAATTCCCTGTTACAAATGGCAAGGGCGCACTATCGCTCGAGTGTCAGCCCAAGGTTACAACACGCAAGGCCAAATGGACTTGCTGGTGAAAGCATTGCAAGCAATTCTCCCATGATCAAGAAATTCAGCTCACAAGCCTGGTTTGGCGGCTCCGACAAGGACGCTTTTTAGAAGATAAAAAAAGCCAATGAAACGTGGTGTCCATGCCATTCTTTATGCCTTCTTTAATGCCGAAGAACGCTTGCATCGTGCTTCAATGCGGCGGCAGGTTGAGCTGTGTTTGGAAACGGGCGTTGTGGGTATTGCTGCCTTGGGATTGGCCACGGAAGTTTCCAAGCTGACTTTTGATGAGCGCTGTACCCTGATGTCGTGGGTGGCTGAAGATGTGGCTGGCAAGGTGCCGTTGGGTTTTACCATCTATGGCCATTCGGTTGCCGAGCAAATCGCCATGGCACGGCAGGCGGAGCATGTGGGCGCTGATTGGATCATTTTGCAACCACCAGCCGTTGGCACATTTGATGCTTGTGAATATCTGTCATTTTTTGGCCGGGTCATGCAGGCAACGGCATTGCCGGTGGCTATTCAAAACGCACCGCAATATCTTGGGCGCGGACTGTCGGATGCAGATATCGCAGTGTTGCGGGAGCGCCATGCCAACTTCACATTGATCAAATCCGAATCTTCCGCTGTTGATGCTTCACGCTTGATCACACTGGCCGGAAGTAGCCTGAAGGTATTCAACGGTCGCGGCGGCCTTGAGTTGATCGAGTGTTTGACTGAGGGCTGTGAAGGATTTCTGCTGGCCCCCGATTTGGTGGACTACAGTGCCGAGATCATGCGCCTGCATGAAGCCGGAGAAAAAATTGCCGCAAGGAAACTTTATGATCGCATTTTGCCGATCATCCAGTTCATCATGAAGTCCATCGAGCACCTGATCTGTTATGGCAAAAGAATTTTTGCAAAACGGGCGGGCCTTGAAGTCCATGATCGAGCGCCAGCATTGCGACCCGATCCGCAATTCATGCTGCAATTGGAAGAATTTTGTTCTGTCCTCGCAACATTTCCGGCAAAGACATTTTAGAATTGTTGAACGGATTTGGTGCAGGAGCATGATTCCATGAATGGCAAATTTGCAAGCTATCCCAGTCTCGCCGGCAAGACAGTGTTTGTGACGGGTGGGGCCTCTGGCATTGGTGCCGAGATTGTAAAGGCTTTTGCTGACCAGGGTGCCAAGGTTGGTTTCGTTGATCTCGACGTCAAGTCCGGCAGCACATTGGCGACAGCACAAAATGCGGAAGTGGCCTTTGAGCCCTGCGATCTTCGTGACATTGAAGCTCTCCAAACGGCATTTAAAAATCTGCAGGACAAATTGGGGCCCGCCACTGTGCTCGTCAACAATGCAGCCCGCGATGATCGACACGGATGGCAAGACGTGACGCCGGATTATTGGGACGAACGATTTGCAACAAACCTGCGCCACATGTTTTTTGCCATGCAGGCGGTGGCTCCTGGCATGATCAAGGCAGGTGGTGGCTCAATCATCAATCTCAGCTCCAACAGTTGGTGGGAGGCAGTGGGCGGCTTTCCGGCTTATGCCACTGCCAAAGCCGCTGTGCATGGCTTGACCCGGACCATGGCGCGTGACCTTGGACAGCATCGCATCCGCGTCAACACAGTTGTGCCGGGCTGGGTGATGACTGATCGGCAAAAAACCCTGTGGGCAACACCAGAAGCCCTCGAAGCCCACCGACTCGCGCAATGCCTGCCTGATCTGATCGAACCGGTTTACGTTGCGCGGATGGTTGTCTTTCTTGCTTCCGATGATGCGATGATGTGCACTGCGAACAACTACATGGTGGAAGCGGGATCGATCTAGGCTTGATAGCAACGGCGACTTGAATTGACCCATGTTCTCTCTTCTCTCAAAAAGGCTGAGGGGATTTCCGGGCAAGCTTTATCAATCAAAATGAGTCAGTTCTTCGGGCGGTTGGTGTTTCATATTGAATATGTGGAAGTCATCCTTGTGCATTTTGCGGCCTTCGTGCAGATTTCACGGCGCAGGAGGATGGAATGCAAAAAGCCTATGATGCAGTGGTGATTGGGGCCGGACACAATGGGTTGGCAACCGCCATTCATCTGGCCAAGCGTGGCTGGAGTGTTGGTGTGTTTGAGGCGAAGGGCGAAGCAGGCGGAGCCGTCAAAACCCGCGAATTGACGCTACCCGGATTTCGGCATGACGTTGCGGCCATGAACCTCAGCATGTTTGCGGGCTCGCCGTTCTTGCGGGAATATGGAGAGGCGCTTGGGCGGCACGGCCTAGCCTTTGCGCCAGCTGAAGACTGCTTTGCGTCGGTTTTCCCGGACAAAACCTGGATTGGCATTTCGAAGACATTGGACAAGACCCTGTCGCGGCTTAATGCGATTAACACGAATGATGCCCAGAGTTTTTCTCGTCTGCTGGAAAAATTTAGCGGTGATGCGCCTCATATTTTTGGATTGCTCGGCAATGCCATGCCTTCCTATGCAGCCTTCAAAGTGGTGTGGTCGGCTTGGCGGCAGAAGGGTTCGGCCTGGACCTATGAGATGCTGCGTTTTCTGCTCTCGTCACCGCGCACCTGGTTGGACCAGAATTTTGAAAGTCCCAAGGTGAAAGCTACACTTGCTGCCTGGGGCATGCATCTGGATTTCGCGCCGGATGTTTCCGGTGGTGCGTTGTTTCCATATCTCGAAACCATGGCCAATCAGGCGTTCGGCATGGTCATCGGTAGGGGTGGTGCCGATACCATGATCAAGGCGATGCATGGTTACTTGCAAGAACTTGGCGGCGATGTGCATCTCAATGCGCCAGTGAAAGAGGTGACCAGCAGTGCTGGTTCTGCCGATGGAGTTTTGCTGGCCAGCGGAGAACTAATCACAGCGCGCAAGGCGGTGATCGCCAATGTGACACCAAGTGTTTTGTTTGGTGCGCTTCTTCCCAATGGCAGCGGACAAACTGCGGTGGATGCGAAATTCAAATCCTTCCGCGCAGGTCCCGGCACGATGATGCTGCATCTCGCGTTGAAGGCACCGCTCAAATGGAATGCAGGCGCAGAGCTTTCAAACTTCGCCTATGTGCATGTGGCACCCACTTACGACTACATGATGCAAGCCTATTCGCAAGCCATGGCAGGCCTGTTGCCACAAGCGCCAGTGCTGGTTGTTGGGCAACCTACAGCGATTGATCCAAGCCGAGCGCCGGAGGGCAAACACATCGCCTGGGTGCAAGTGCGGGTGTTGCCCAAGCATGTGAAGGGTGATGCGGCGGGCCAAATCAAATCATCGGACTGGCAGAAAATCAAAGACGCGTATGCTGATCGGGTAATTGATCTGATCGAGTCTCAGGCAGCGGGTGCCAAGAAGAATATTCTCCGTCGCGCGGTGTTTTCACCCGATGATCTTGAAACTGAAAATGCCTGTCTGATTGGTGGCGATAATTTGTCGGGCAGCCATCATCTCGATCAGAATTTCATGTTCCGCCCCGTGGCTGGTTACTCGCGCTACAAGATGCCGATGAACCGCCTGTATATGTGCGGTGCTGCCACATGGCCGGGTGCTGGCACGGGGGCGGGATCAGGCTATTTGTTGGGCAAGATGCTGGGAGGCAAATGAACGGTGATTCATGGGATGGTTTCAATTTTCAAAATTCAATCTCAGAAAGCCATCCAAAACACCGTCATTCCAAACGTCCGTTCTATCGCGGGCGATTTGGAACCCCGCTTTCTTGAAAGGTGACGCAACCCGCACAAAGAAAGCGGGGTTCCAGCTCGCGCTCCGCAAGGGCTACGCTTGGCTGGAATGACGAATTTTAGGAGGCGTTGAACTAAACGGTCGGCGCATCACCTACCTCTGCAGATGCATGGAAAAATTCAAGTTATGTTCGAAATCTCTATATTTGACACCTTTTGAATCTTGCAAATTCATGGGAAAGCAATAATCTTTCTGCTGAAATCACATCCAAGGCGAGGACAACACAATGGCAACCAAAGCAATCAAGAAACCGGCAAAAAAAATCGGCTCAAAGAAAACGTCACTGACCAGCATGGCCGAAGCATTGCTCACGGGCAAAGTCAAAGTGATCGACCTCACGGCAACTCTCGGTCCTGAAACACCGTTGATCAAGCTGCCACCGTCCGTCGGTCTGAACACGCCGAACGTCGAAATACATACGATCTCGCACTACGACGACAAGGGTCCCTATTGGGCGTGGAATTGGTTGAAACTCGGTGAGCATTCCGGCACGCATTTCGATGCGCCGCAACACTGGATCACTGGGAAGGACTACAAGGATGGCTCTACCGACACCATCCCCGCGAAGAATTTCGTGGCACCTGTCAACGTGATTGACTGCAGCAAGCAGGTCAAAAAAAATCCGGACTTTCTGCTGACGGTTGAACATGTGAAAGCTTGGGAAGCCGTGCATGGGCCAATCCAAAAGGGCACATGGGTTGTGATGCGCACAGACTGGTACAAGCGCAATGGCGATGAAGCGACATTTCTCAATGTTGATGAAAATGGTCCGCATTCACCTGGGCCTACGGCTGAAACCATTCAGTATCTCATCAAGCGTGGCGTCATCGGTTGGGGTTCCGAAACAGTGGGAACCGATGCAGGTTCTGCGGGTGGCATGAACCCGCCATTCCCGGCGCATAACCTGATGCACAAGGCCAACCGTTATGGTTTGGCCAGTCTGTGCAATCTCGACAAACTGCCGCCAAAAGGCGCTGTGCTCATTGCTGCTCCCTTGAAGATCAAGAACGGCACGGGCAGCCCACTTCGCGTGTTGGCGCTCGTCGGAAAATAACGGCCATGGCCGACTATGTCATTGTTGGAAGCGGCATCAATTCTCTTGTTGCCGCTTCAATGCTTGCTTTAAAAGGCAAAAAAATTCTCGTGCTGGAGCGCAGTGACCGCGCTGGCGGTTGCATGCGCACGGAAGAGGTGACCTTGCCGGGCTTCACCCATGATGTGATGGCCACCACTTTTGTGCTCTTTTTGTTGTCGCCAGCCTACGCGGCACTGGCACCAGAACTTGAGAAGAGAGGTCTGCAATTTGTCCATCCGGACATTCCGACAGGTGTTTTGCGTCCCGACGGATCAAGCTTGTTGCTGACGCGTGACCATGCGGCAAACATCGCAGCGTTTGAAAAACTCAGCACTGGTGATGGCAAACAGTTTGATGCTGATATGGCCAAGCTGGGTGCCAATGCGCCATTTCTGTTTACGTTGTTGGGCGGTCGCCTGTGGTCCTGGGCCATGGCGAAAACAGTTGCGAAAGAAGCATGGAAGCGTGGTCCGCGTGTGCTGTCGTCGTTCTTTGGTGAGGCATTGGGATCTGCCCGCCATTGGCTGGAACCGCATTACAAATCCGAGCTGTTTCATGCCCTCATGGCACCGTGGGTTTTGCACACGGGCCTTGGTCCGGAATCCACCTATTCCGGTCAGATGGCCAAGGTCATTGCTTTCGCACTTGAGGCTGCCGGAGCGCCTATTGTCAAAGGCGGGGCTGTGAATGCAGTGAAAGCCTTTGAACAGCTGATCCGTGATCACGGCGGCAACATTCGCACTGGCGCCGATGTGGCTGAGGTGATTGTTGATAAAGGGGGCCGCGCCAGCGGAGTGGTTCTGACATCAGGCGAGAAAATTTCCGCAGCACAGGGCGTGATTTGTTCGATGACTCCTGCCCAGCTTTATACTCGTCTGCTGAAGAACTTTGGTCCTGCTGAAGCGCTGCGCAATGAGACCAAGGGCTTTGTCCATGGCAAGGGCAACATGCAGATTCACTATGCCCTGAAATCGCCACCCAAATGGAAATCGCCTGAGCTGGCGAAAGTTGCGTTATTGCATCTCACGTCCGGGCTTGATGCAGTGTCGAAAGCTGTCAATGAAGCCGAGCGCGGCATGCTGCCGGTGGAGCCAACTATATGTGTTGGCCAGCCAACGTCGTTTGATCCCTCGCGCGCACCAGAAGGCAAAGCCATTTTGTGGCTGCAACTTCCGGAAGCGCCACGGGTTTTGAAGGGTGATGCAGCAGGTGAAATCAAAACGCCAAAGGACCAGCGTTGGGATGAGGCGACGCGCGAGGCTTATGCTGATCGCATTGAAGCGATATTGGCAAAACACATCGCCGGATTCAAAGCTTCAGTCTTGAAGCGCCGCTGCTATTCACCCGCAGACCTTGAGGCCATGAATGTGAATTTGGTGGGCGGTGATCCCTATGGTGGAGCCTGCACCATCGACCAGTTCTTCCTCTGGCGGCCGTTGCGGGGTGCTGCAAACCACGAAACGATTGTGAAGCAGCTTTATCACATTGGTGCTTCAACCCATCCGGGTCCGGGCCTTGGCGGCGGCTCCGGTTTCCTTGTCGCCAACGCGCTTCGCTGATGGTGGGAGATATCTCATTTCTGCGCGGTGTGATGCATCGAGATGCGGCGGCAGATACGTCCATGCCATCGCTTGCCGAAATCGGATTGAACTTCTTTGTGCCCTATCTGATGAACCGCATCGCTGCCACATGGAATGCTGATCTCGCAGGCGAACTGCAAAGCTTCAATCTCACGACGCCGCAAATGCGCGTGCTCGCCGTGCTCAGCATCAATTCCGGCCTCACCATCAATGAACTCTCTGTGCTCACAGTCACTGAGCAATCTACCATGAGCCGCACGCTTGATAATCTTGAAACCCGAAAGCTGGTGCGCCGCATGCCGCGTGCCAATGATATGCGGGTACGGGAAGTGCTGGTGACAGAAGAGGGACGCGCCGCCTTCGCGGCTTTTTGGCCCGTGATGTTTGAGCGCTATGAAAAAATGTTTCGAGATATTGGTGAAGAAGAGTTTTCGCAATTTGCGAGCACCTTGCACAAAGTGCTGCGGAATATCCGGGCGGCTAACACCGAAAGTTCAGAGTGACTTCAGCGTTTTCAACGCACCATCAAGCACCGCACCATCTTCATCTTTCAACGCCGCCGATATCAAGCGGTCTATCCATTCACCCGCATCATCACGCGCAGCAAGCAAAGGAACAACTGACAACACGCGATCATATTTTGAAATGCCGCGTGCATGGGTGTCTGAATAACCTTTGATCAATCGACGTGTTGAAATGATGCCACGTGCCAAATCGTAATTTGCCGGGAGGTGTTCGGCAGCGAGTGCCAGCCATGCCTGGCTGTGCGATGTTTCATTCGTATGGCGCAACAGGCTGCGGCGGAAACGGCGCAATCCCGATAACGCATAGAGCTGCAAGAAGCCGCCAAGTTTCGCCGTCTGTACATGCCGACCACGATTGAATACGCGGTCAATACGCGCCATCACGTTGGGTCGCATGGCAACCCACGCCCCCAAGCGTCGCGGCAACAGGCTCACAAGCTCTTCAGCACGGGGATGCATGAATTCGGTGAAGTAGATAGGTTCTTTCCCCGTTGCCTTCATTTCATTTGCAATGCGCGTAAATCGCGCCGAACGGGTTTTCAGATCAGCGACACCAATCACATCATCATAAGCCATGGCATTGGCCAGATACTTTGCCGCCGCAACTGTAAAGCCATGTCCGCGCGTGGTTCCGCCAGACTCGTCATCCAGTGTTTTTAGTGTTTCGAGGATAACAA
Source organism: Hyphomicrobiales bacterium (assembly GCA_031417515.1). Lineage (GTDB taxonomy): Bacteria > Pseudomonadota > Alphaproteobacteria > Rhizobiales > Aestuariivirgaceae > Aestuariivirga. The sequence goes on along the minus strand of JANOVS010000195.1, from coordinate 30,150 downwards.
GATATTCGCGACCATAGCCAACATCCTGAAAATCAATCACCCGTTTGAGACCAGCAAGTGCCAATGCCTGTGCTGACAGAGGCAGTGTCCGTAGCCGCGCAAGCAGTGCATCAAGTTCGGGCGATCCCAATGTTCCTGGTAACTCGACAGGCGAAGTTTCAGTCTTGATACGCGCTTCTGGCAGTTCATTGACTGATGCCAATGCAAAGCCTGCATCAAAGCCTTTCAAAGAGGCGGAAACGCTTTTCCCACCTTCATTGATCACTTGCTCAAACGAAGCGCGAGGAAATGGCAATGCACTTGCGCCTGCAAGTGCGCCGAGAATAGGGGCTGACACAACAGTCCCATTCATCCGCGCCACTTCATCCATGTCGAAAGAAATGATGCGTTTGGCAGCAACATCAGCGGCAGCGTTGACCACTCGTGGATCGCCAATCGCCTCGCCGGGTTTTTCTTTTTCGGAAACGGCGTAGGCGCGATGCGTCGATGTGATCAGCACTGTCTTTTCCGGTGTTGCCAAGCCCCGCAAAATTGATCGTCCGGCTTCCATTAATTCAGCAGCAATGACCACATCCACATCGCCGGGCGTTGGCATCAGTGCAAGAACGGGAGCTGTTGTTCCACGTGGTGGCAACATTTCGATGTAATAGAGCGTGGCTCCGGTGCGTTGCGCAACGCCAGGCACCGACGTCGATTGTGCATGCCAGCCGTTGGCTTCGGCAACAGCGACAATCCAATCGGACAGCACCCCCCCACCCTGGCCGCCCATGGCCAGAATGGCAATGCTCAGCGGCTTCTCATAGGTCATGCTGAAACTCTGTCAAACAACACACGGCGGCTTTCGCGGCGGCGTTGCAGGAAGGTTATGACCTTGCGCCGCACATTCATTTTGATGCGGTCCCAAACCCCCGCGTTGCGGATCACATCGGCACGATAAAATGACGGGCACAGCACTGCCGCATCCGCCACATCTCCACAATTGCCGCAGGCCACGCATGAATGGTCAATGCTCGCCACAGGATCATCCCGCAAAGGATCATTGGTGTGCTTGATGGAAAGCGACGGACAGCCGGAAAGTCGGATGCAGGCGTGATCGCCCGTGCAGATGTCCTCATCGACGCCGAAGCGTTGGCGCACAATGCGTTCACCACTCTTCTCCGCCTTGTCCATGATCGGCTTGACGCGTCGCTGTTTGTTCAGCATGCACTCGGATGAAGCTACTATGATCTTCGGGCCAACTTCCTTGGTTGTCAGGGCCTCGCGCAGGGTATCGCGCATTTTGACAACATCATAGGTCCGATCAATCTGGCGCACCCAGGTAGCCCCAATGCCTTTGACGGCACTGACAATCGAATTGTTGGTTTGCCGTTTCTTGTTGGTGGCGCGCGATGACATGATGTCCTGCCCGCCGGTTGCCGCAGAGTAGTAATTGTCAACAATCAACATCACGCCGTCATGCTTGTTGAACACCGCATTGCCGACCGATGAAGCAAGCCCATTGTGCCAGAAGCCGCCGTCGCCCATGACCGAGATGGCGCGTTTGTCTGACTTCACATTAAACGCCGAAGCTGCTGCCGGCCCCAGGCCATAACCCATGGTAGTTGCACCAATGTTGAAAGGCGGCAGGATGGAAAATAAATGGCAGCCAATGTCAGCCGAAACGTGATGCGGGCCCAGTTCTTTCTCCACCAGTTTCATGGCGGCAAAAATGGGACGTTCGGGACACCCCGTGCAAAATCCCGGCGGTCTTGGCGGCACCACGGCTGCCAGCGCTTGCACTTCCCTGGAATTGAGAACCGTTGATGGATCAGGAAGCGGTGGGCGATTGCCGAGCAGTCGTGGGGCATGTCGCTCTAAAAATCCGAGCAGGCCCTTCTGCATGACTTGCGCGGTGTATTCGCCAGCCAGCGGAAACACATCCTTGCCGCTGATCCGGGTTTGCAAGTCACGCCGCCGCAACAGTGTGTTGAGGGCTTGTTCGATAAATTCCGGCTGGCCCTCCTCGACAATGACAACCGCTTTTTTGCCGACGCAAAAATCAACGACTTCATCGTCAATCATCGGGTAGGCGACATTCATCACATAGAGCGGAATCTTGCTTTCGCCATAAGCATCTGAAAGCCCCAATTGTTGAAGTCCGCGAATGACACCATTGTACATGCCGCCTTGCACGATGATGCCAACATCTTCATCCGCCGGGCCAAACACTTCGTTCAGCTTGTTGTCCTTGATGAATTGCACGGCAGCTGGCCAGCGCTTCTCGATCTTGTGTTTTTCATGGGCAAAGGAAGCGGGGGGCAACACGATGCGGTTGACATCGCGCACCGGATTTTCCAGCGCCTGCCTTAACGTGTAGCCGGGTTTCACATTGTCTTTGGTTTTGAAACGCCCGTGCACATGGCAGGCGCGAATGCGCACTTCGACCATGACGGGCGTGTTCGAAACTTCTGAGAGCTCAAAAGATTTTTCAACCATGTGAACCATGGTGGGAAGATCAGGGCGCGGATCCATCAACCAAATCTGCGATTTCATCGCAAAGGCATGACTGCGCTCCTGCATGATCGAAGAGCCTTCGCCGTAATCTTCGCCGATGATAATGACAGCCCCGCCATTCACGCCGCCTGATGCAAGGTTCGACAAGGCATCACTGGCCACATTAGTGCCCGCCGTGGACTTCCAAGTGACGGCACCCCGGATGGGATACATGACAGAGGCTGAGAGCATGGCGGCAGCCGTTGCCTCGGACGCAGATGTTTCAAAATGTACGCCAAGTTCTGCCATGTAGTCCGAAGCGTCGGCCAACACATCCATCAGATGGGAGATAGGCGAACCTTGATAGCCGCCGACATAGGATACGCCCGACTGCAACAGCGCCTTGGTGATGGCCAGAATTCCTTCACCACGGAATTCCTCGCCATCTCCCAATCGAAGATCTTCAACTTCACGTGCAAATGAGCGTTCTGCCATGGTCTTCTACCTGCTGTACCTTCCCGCCCAAATTACATGCAAATTCATACAAACGGTTCTTCAAGCGGTCAAGAATGCCGTCTTCGCAAGGCCGAAATACTGCCGCGATCCATTCAATTGATCAAGCAATATCGGCTTTCTGTTGCACTTCAATCGGACAGCTTCCGATGCTGCGTTGCAACATGCATCGCTCCATAAAAATGCACTTGAATATTTCGGCAATTGAGATTGATATGTTCACAAATCCGGTGCGGATCAAGCGCTGGGCAAAAACACGGAGGAAACCATGACCACTCTTTCTCGGCGCCAAATCATGAAATTGGGCGCAGCGGGCTTGTTGCTCGGCAACGGATTCAACATCACAGCAGCCCTCGCTGAGGGTGACACCGTCACCATTGCCTATAACGTAAATCTGCCGTCTTGGGATCCGACCACTGGTTTGTCATCCGTAAATCCGACCATTCAATCCATCTACCGTTCCGTATTCGACCAATTCATTGGTCAAAAGCCCAGCCTCGAATTCCAACCTGGTCTGTTGACGGAATGGGGCTGGAGCGACGACAAGAAACAAGTTCACATGACGGTGCGCGACGGCGTGAAGTGGCATGATGGTTCGGCCTTCTCGGCTGAAGATGTTGTCTGGTCGCTGGAGCGGGCAGGAAAGCAGGATGGCGGCAATCCTATTTCTTTCATCTGGGGCAAGATCGGCAACTATAAAGTTGATGGTAACAAGATCACGGCTGATGTCCTGTCCTTCGAACCAACACTCTTCAAGTGGATGGCCTTCCTCACCGGCTATGTCATGCCCAAAGCCTATTTCGAAAAAACCGGAGCTGAAGGTTTTGAAGCCAAGCCCATCGGCACCGGCCCCTACATGGTCGATCAGTTTGAACGCAACGCCTTCGTGCGCCTCAAGGCCAATCCGGATTATTGGGGTGGCAAGCCGGCCTTCAATACAGTCATCTACAAATTCGTGCCCGATGCGACCAGCCGCGTGGCTGAAATTGAATCCGGCTCATCTGACGTGACAGTCGATGTGCCTTTCGAAGAATTTGACCGCCTGAAAGCCAAGGATGATCTGGCTGGTGTGTCAACACCCGTCTCTGACATCGGCATGATTTTCCTCAACAACATTGATGCCATGAATGACAAGAATGTGCGCATGGCGGCCGCGATGTCCATCGACAAGCAAGCCATTGTCGACAAACTGTTGAAGGGTTACGCCACGCCAATCGACACCTTGGAAGCGCCGCAATATGCAGCCTTTGATGCCAGCATCAAAGTTCCCTACGACACGGAGAAGGCCAAGGAACTGTTGAAGATGTCGGGCTTCAGCACTGACAATCCCGTGAAGTTCAAAATCCAAACCACCCGTGGCCTGAAGCCCAAGGACTTTGAAATGGTGCAAGCCATTGTCGGCATGTGGCGGAAAGTTGGCATTGAAGCGGAAATCGAAGTCTACGAAATCGCCAAGCATTATGAGTTGCGCGCCGGTGATACTTTGGCGCCCGCCGCCTTCTACAACTGGGGCAATGCCATTGGCGATCCAACAACTTCAACAGGCTTTGCCATGTTCGGACCATCGCCGCACTCCGTGTGGAACACCGACGATCTCGATGGCATGATCGGACCGCTATGGGGCGAAGCTGACGAGGCCAAGCGCATTGCAGGCTGGAAAGCCGTGGACAAGCACATCGCTGACAACGCCTATGTGATCCCGCTGATCCAATATCAGCAACCCATCCTCTACAAGAAATCGATCAAGGTCACGCCAAACATTGCAGGCTCGCCAGAGCCATCGCAAATGTCTCCGGCATAATCAAACCATGAGTCCCTTCGAGGCTCGGCCAATGCGGTCGAGCCTCGATACATTTTGGGATCGACATGCCTGTTCAGCTTTTAGCCTCCCGCGCACTCTCGGCCATCGTCACGCTGCTTGGCGTGATGGTCATTGTGTTTGTGCTGGTGCGGGTGGTGCCGGGCGATCCCATTGCCATGATGATTGCACCGGGCGCATCGGAAGCTGACGTTCAAGCCTTGCGCGCACTTTATGGTCTCGACTTGCCGATCAGCCAGCAATTTTTTGTCTGGTTTGGCCAAGTGCTGCAGGGCAATTTCGGAACATCGATTTCCCTGAAACAAAACGTCATGCGGATCATTCTGGATCGTCTGCCCGCCACACTTGAGCTCGCGGTTTTTGCCCTTTGCCTTGCGGTTATGTGGGGCACATTCATTGCACTTGTTTCAACTGCATGGCGGGGAAGTACGGTCGAAAAAATCATCGACGCCTTCAACGGCGTGATGTTGGCGGTGCCAGACTTTATCTGGGGCCTGACTTTTGTTTTGCTCCTCGGCGTGCTGCTGCCCGTCCTGCCGATATCAGGGCGCAGCGATCCGGCCATTGATGCAAAACTCACGACGCAATTCTTCATCATCGAAGGTTTACTGCGAGGACAGATTTACTTTGTGTGGGATGTGCTCAAACACATGATCCTGCCTGCCCTCACCATGGCATTTCCGCTGGCTGCTGTTATTGGTCGGGTTCTGAAAAGCGCCTTGTTGGACGTGATGGTGCAAGACTATATCGTGCTGGCCCGCATCAAGGGACTGTCGAACCTTCGCATCCTCTTGCAAGAAGCCCTTCGCAATGCCGCCGTTCCCGCCTTGGCCCTCACTGGCGTTCAGTTCACCTTTCTGATTGGTGGCACTGTGATCACCGAACGTATCTTCTCATATCCCGGCATCGGCAACTTGGCGATAGATGCGGTGATCAACCGCGACCTTCCCTTGATCCAGGGCTTGGTTCTCACCTTTGGCATCATCTTCATCATCGTGAACATGCTGGTAGATGCTGCAACCGCATGGCTTAATCCAAGGCTCCGCCATGCCTAGGGATTTCCGCATCATATGGGGTGGCGGTTTTATCTTACTGTTGTTGTTGGCCGCACTCTTCGCTCCTTTGCTTTCGCCCTTCGACCCGCTGGAACAGGATTTGCTGATCGCAACTGCTCCCCCTTTAATGGAGACCGGCCATTATCTGGGCACCGACAGTCTGGGTCGTGATGTGTTGTCGCGCCTCATTCATGCCTGCCGCATTGCGCTGACCGTGGCTTTCGTCGCAAGCATTCTTGCTGGCCTGCTGGGAACTCTGCTTGGCTTGGTCGCCGGTTATTTTGGTGGCTGGTGGGACACTATCATATCCCGCCTGATCGACATCTGGATGGCTTTCCCGCCGGTGCTGCTGTCAATTCTGTTGGTTGCGGTTTTGGGCTCAGGTCTCCATTCTGTGATTGTGGCCATCGTGGTGATTGACTGGACGCGCTTTGCCCGCGTGGTGCGGGTGGAAGCGCAACAGCAGGCGAAACTGGAATACGCTGAAGCCGCAACCGCCCTCGGCATGGGCCGTGCCGCCATCCTGTTTCGCGAAATCCTGCCCAACATCCTTCCTGTGGTGCTTGTCTTGCTATCGCTTGAAATGGGTATCGCCGTGATCGTTGAAGCCATCCTCTCCTTCGTCGGTCTTTCGGTTTCAACCGACACCGCGACATGGGGTGGCATGATCGCAGAAGGACGCCAGATCATCTATCAAGCCTGGTGGGTTTTGGTGTTTCCGCTGGTCACACTGTTCCTCACAGTCCTTGCCTTCAATCAACTCGGAGACGGATTGCGCCAATGGCTCGATCCAATGTTGAAACGATGAGCACGGTCATCGACATTCGCAATCTCTCGGCCCGTTCGGCGGCAGGTGCTATTTTACGCGACGTTTCGCTCACTGTGAATGCGGGTGAAGCGATGGCCTTGGTGGGCGAGAGTGGAGCAGGAAAGTCCACCATCGCCAAAGCCGTGCTCGGCATTTTGCCGGCAGCGATCAGGATCACAGGTGGCGAGATATTGTTTGACGGGCAAGACCTGTTGAAATTGTCCCCCGCACAAATCCGTGAATTGCTCGGCGTCCACATCGCGCTCATTCCGCAAGACCCGCTCACATCCCTCAATCCATCGCGGCGCATCGGTGATCAACTCACGGATGGACTCCGCTTGCGGGCAAAACTCAATCGTGCCGATGCCATGACCAAAGCCTTGGTGCTGCTCAACAACGTCCACATTCGTGATCCCGAATTGGTGTTGAAACGTTACCCCCATGAACTGTCTGGCGGCATGCGCCAGCGCGTGTTGATCGCCCAAGCCTTCTCACTCAATCCCCGCGTCATCATCGCCGACGAACCAACAACCGCACTCGACGTGACGGTGCAAAAGCAGGTGTTGCGCCTGATCCGCCAATTGCAACGGGACCACGGCACAACGCTGCTCTTCGTCACTCATGACCTCGGTGTCGTCGCGCAGATTTGTGATCGCATGACGGTGCTTTATGGTGGCAAGGTGTTGGAGCAGGGTAGCACAGCGGAGATTTTGCGCAATCCGCAACATCGCTACACACGAGCGCTGCTCGCCGCCAACCCGCGCTATGACCAACCCGAGCAGCGCCTGAAACCCGTACCGGATGATCTTATTGCCGATCTCAAACGGGAGATTGCCTCCTGATGTTGATCGAAGCCCGCAACATTTCTCTCGACGTGCCAGACATGGGCCATCATGTGTTGTTGGGCCAGCGCCGGAAAATTCGCATTCTGAAAGACGTTTCAATTTCCATCGGCCGTGGAGAAACGGTCGGCATCGTCGGCGAGTCCGGTTCTGGAAAATCTTCGCTGGGCCGCACATTGATGCGCCTCTATGAGCCAAGTTCTGGCAATTTGACTTTCGATGGAACCGACATCACTCACATGCCCCAGTCCGCTTTGAAGCCCTTGCGACGGCGCATGCAGATGATCTTTCAAGACCCGCAATCCTCCCTTAATCCGCGCCTGCAGATCGGAACCATTCTGGGTCGAGGCCTTACGTTGCATGGCCTCGACGCCAGCGAGAAAACGCTTGCTGCACTGGTCGAACGCGTCGGCCTGCCAGGCTCAGTGCTCAAACGCTATCCCCATCAACTCTCAGGCGGCCAGCGCCAACGCGTCGGCATTGCCCGAGCTGTTGCGTTGAAACCGGATTTTGTCGTGGCAGACGAAATCGTCTCGGGCCTCGATGTATCAACCCAAGCGCAAGTGCTCGATCTTCTGAAAAGCCTGCGCACCGAATTCGGCCTCGCCCTCGCCTTCATCAGTCATGATCTCTCAGTCATCCGGCACATCTGTGACCGTATCGTCATCATGCGATCCGGCGAGGTTGTTGAAGCCGGCAATACAGCCGAAACCTTTCGCGCACCAAAAACCGAATTCACCAAAACATTGATCTCCGCCATTCCCTTGCCTGAACCTGACGCTGGTTGGTTGACGCCACCCTAGAGCTACGGTCGGTCAACCGGAAGTCCCGCCGTCGCTTTGTGCTTTGGTCCATTGCGCAATAATTTGGCATACAATAAGGGTAGCCTGCCAAAGTTGAGGAGTGTCTCTCATGTCCGTAGTTCGATTGACCATGGCGCAAGCCTTGGTACGATATTTGATGAACCAATACACTGTTGTGGATGGCCAGGAAGTTCCACTTTTCCCCGGCATCTTTGGTATTTTTGGTCATGGCAATGTGACGTGTCTGTCGGAAGCGCTGGAAGCTGTAAAGGATACTTTCCCCACTTGGCGCGGACAGAACGAACAGTCCATGGCACTTGCTGCCATTGCCTTTGCAAAAGCCAAACGACGCAGGCAAATCATGGTGGCAACGTCTTCGATTGGTCCTGGTGCCACCAACATGGTAACCGCTGCAGGTGTGGCTCACGCCAACCGTTTGCCGATCCTGATTTTGTCTGGCGATACTTTCGTGAATCGCAGGCCTGATCCGGTGATGCAGCAGGTTGAACATTTCAACAATCCCACCATCAATGTGAATGACACCTTCAAGGCCGTGACACGTTACTGGGACCGCATCACTCATCCCGAGCAAATCATCTCTTCGTTGCCGCAAGCCGTGGCCGTGATGCTCGATCCTGCCGATTGCGGACCAGCCTTCATTGCACTGCCACAAGACGTGCAGGAATATGCCTGTGATTATCCTGTGAAGTTCTTTGAAAAAACCGTGCACGAAATTCCGCGTGCCAGGCCAGATCGCCGCCGCGTGGCTGAAGCCATCGCCTTGTTGAAGGCCGCCAAGCGCCCGCTGATCATTGCAGGCGGTGGCACCCGCTATTCTGGTGCGGAAGAAGTGGTGGCCAAGTTTGCGCTCGATCACGGCATTCCTCTCACCGAAACCATTGCTGGCAAAAGCACTGTGCCGCACGACCATCCGGCCTATGCCGGCCCCATCGGCATTGTCGGCTCAACCTCAGCCAATGCCTTGGGCGCAGAAGCCGATGTGATCATCGCCATTGGCACCAGACTCATGGACTTCACCACGGGATCATGGACGCTGTTCAATCATGAGGCAAAATTCATCTCGATCAATGCCGCCCGCTGGGATGCCACCAAGCATCGCGCATTGGCCGTCGTTGGTGATGCGAAGGAAAGCGTTGAAGAGCTCGCCGCTTCCCTCAAAGGCTGGAAAGTTGACGCCGCCTGGACCAAAAAATCCAACTCCCTGATGGCCGAATGGAACACGGCTTTGGATGGCTACCAAAAGCCCACCAACGCACCTGTGCCAACCTATGCCCAGGTTGTTGGTGTGGTGAACAGGAAAGCCGACCCCCGCGACTACATGTTGACGGCAGCTGGCGGACTTCCCGGCGAGACCATGAAAAACTGGCGCTGCAAGTCCAGCAATTCCTACGATCTTGAATTTGGCTTCTCCTGCATGGGTTATGAAATCGCCGGCGGTTGGGGTGCCAAGATGGCCGATCCCAGCCGCGATGTCATCGTCATGGTCGGTGATGGTTCCTATATGTTGATGAACTCCGACATCTATTCGTCAGTGCTTACAGGCCACAAGTTGATCATCATAGTTTGCGACAATGGGGGCTATGCCGTGATCAGCCGTTTGCAACAGTTCAAAGGCACGCCGGGTTTCAACAACCTGTTGAAGGATTGCAAAACTGCCGTGCCACCCTTCAGTGTGGATTTTGTGAAGCATGCTGAATCAATGGGGGCCTTGGCCCGCAAGGTCTCAAGCCTTGCCGAGCTTGAACAAGCCATGGATTGGGCGAAAACCACGGATCGCACCACGGTCATTTCGATCGTGTCTGACGCCTACACCTGGACACCCGGCGACGCCCTGTGGGACGTGGGTGTGCCGCAGGTTTCTGATCGCCCTGTCGTGCTGGAACAACTGAAATACCAGGCTGATGTGCGCAGCAAACAACGGGTAGGTGTGTGACATGAAGGAACTTGGCATCGGCCTTATCGGCACAGGCTTCATGGGAAAGGCCCATGCCATTGCCTACCGCACGGCACTGTCAGCCTTTCCTGATATTCCAACGCCTCGGCTGGTAGCTGTGGCTGACATGAATGCCGAAGGTGCAGCGAAAGCCGCTCACCAATATGGGTTTGAAACATCGACTGGTGATTGGAAGGCGCTGATCGCCCATCCGGCCATTCAAGTGGTGTCGATCACCACGCCCAATTCCATGCACAAGGAAATGGCATTGGCTGCCATTGCCGCTGGCAAGCATGTGCATTGTGAAAAACCACTATCACCAACACTGGCAGACTCGCTCGAAATGGTGATGGCCGCGGAAGCCAAGGGTGTGAACACGCAAGTTGGTTTCAACTACATCAAGAATCCCCTGCTGAAACTTGCAAAGCAAATGGTTGACGCAGGCGAACTTGGTGAGATCACGGGTTTTCGCGGCATCCATGCCGAAGATTACATGCACGACCCGGCATCGCCCTGGACCTGGCGCATTGACCCTTCAGGTGGTCCCGGAGTCATCGCTGATCTGGGCTCGCATATCATCGGCATGGCGCGTTTTCTGTTGGGCGACATTTCAGAGGTGAGTGCAGATGTGCGCACCGTGATCAAGCAGCGCCCGGTGGCGCGTGGTTCATCTGAGATGAAACCGGTGCTTGTCGATGACGTGGCTCGCATCCTCGTCAATTTCGAACGGGGCTGCGGTGGCACCATCGAAGCCAACTGGATTCAAACGGGCCGCAAGATGCAGCTGGGTTTTGAATTGGCGGGTGAAAAAGGCAGCCTCGTGTTCACCCAGGAACGCCTCAACGAACTTTTGTATTACAAGGCTGGAAGCGATCCTCGCCACGCCGGTTTCACCCGCATTGAAGCAGGCCCGCAACATCCACCCTATGGTGGCTTCTGTGTGGCTGGCGGACATCAATTAGGCTTCAATGATCTGAAGGCGATTGAAATGGCAGAATTCTTGGGAGCCATTGGCCGTGGCGAAAAATCCGGTCCCGATTTCCGAGAAGCCTATGAAATCCAAAAGGTGGTGGAAGCGGCGATTGCTTCGTCAAAAGAACGGCGCTGGACGGACGTCTGAATTGCCATCTTTGAAATGAGGCAAGGAAAGCATTATGGACGGCGAAGACTTGGCGATTGAAACCTAAACAGGCACCTATTGGCCAAGTCTGGTTTAAGCCCAAGCTTCAATTGCTCCCCTTCAAGATTGGAAACAGATTGTTGCGAACGCCCTTGGGTTGGAGTAGGTATTAGTTACGGGGCGTTGATGGGAGATTTCCATGGCAAAGGGACTATCACTTCATATTGGCCTGAATTCCGTCAATCCAAAAAACTACGCAGGCTGGTCCGGGCCTTTGGCGGCGTGTGAACTTGATGCCAGCGACATGCAGGCAATTGCAAAGTTCAATGGTTTCAAACCGAAAGTTCTGCTGACAAAAAAAGCAACGCGAAAGACTGTGCAAACGGCCTTGGCCAGCGCTGCTGCTGCCCTGAAGGCTGGCGACATGTTTTTTATCAGCTATTCAGGCCATGGTGGCATGGTGCCTGACCGCAACAATGATGAATCGGATGGCCAGGATGAAACCTGGTGCCTCTACGACGGCGAGATGCTTGATGATGAATTGAACTATCTCTATTCGCGGTTTCGCGCAGGCGTCAGGATTCTGGTTCTTTCGGATAGTTGTCACAGTGGAACCGTAACCCGCAATCGTCTGGCGGAGGCAATGGCCATCAACACGCCAGGCCCCGCACGCGTATATCGCGCCATGCCCCGCGATCAAGCCATTTCAACCTATATGGCCCACCAGGAATTTTACGACAATATCCAGACCCGGGCAGAACTGAAAGCCCCAGATATCAAGGCATCGGTGCTCTTGATTTCGGGCTGTCAGGATAGCCAACTTTCGCTGGATGGCACATTCAACGGCCTGTTCACCGGCACACTCAAATCAGTCTGGAATGGCGGTACCTTCAAAGGTGGTTACAAGAAGTTGCATAAATCGATTGTCAATCAAATGCCATCGGACCAGACGCCAAATTATTTTTTCACGGGTGGGGCAAACAAGGAATTTGAAGAGCAGAAGCCATTTTCAATTCAGTTGCAGGAATAGAGAAAAACCTCAACCAGCAGGCAGGAGCAAGTCAATGACAGTCGTCACCAGTGAGCAATCCCTTGCACTGATCAAAAACGCCAATCTGCCTGAAATTGCGCCTGAGATTCGTGAGGTGCGCGGGGTCGATCATGCGCCGCCGCTGGAACTGGCATCAGTCGAAGCGCAGGCGCTTGTTGTAGGTTCAGGTCTCTTCGTGGCGGCGGAGAAAGTGCCGCAACAAATCCGTGAAGATATTGTGAACTGCACGCTGTTCGCCCAACTGGCCGCAAGCGGCGAGGTTGGAGATGACCCTGCCAAAATTACCCAATGGTATGATGTTTATTTCAGGACATTGACCGCACTGGGCTGGGCCCAGAGTGACAGACGCTTTGAAGAATACAAGTTCAGCAGCGTAAATGCAGAAGCCCACAAGGCCATCATGAAAGTCATTGCGGCCTTGATGGGGCCCCAAGCTGCGGCGCTGGCCATTGTTTCAACGGCCCTTGAAGCGCTGCAATCCATGAATGAAAACAGTCCATGGATTACGCTGTTTGACCGCAAGAGCAAAGTTGGAAAATCGGCACGCTTTCAAGTGGCGGTGGCGCAAGTTGATCCCGGCGGATTGCTGCAGGTGGCTCTCTGCGCCTTCAATCTGAAAGCAAAATCAAAACTCACCCAGGTCTTGTTCTTCAAATATGCTTCCAGCTCGACGAGCATGAAATACGCTGCGGGCAAGGCGACTATCTATGAAGCTGCTCTAAAGGACCAACGGGAAGCCATTGCGCAACGGCTTGCGGACTATCGCAAGGCCTATGTTGGACAGGTGAAATTTCCACCCTGACAAAACAATCGTGTTTGCTTTATTGACAGGGTTCTGGCGCATTCATCTTCAAAAATGTATTGCATGCGGCTTGGATGGCCTTGGCCTTCACGCACAAGGATTTACGTGGGAGTGCTTCGCTGGTTTGACTGGAGCCTTTCAAGGCGTTGCTAAATCCCACCATTGATTGTTCAATGCTGCTAGTGTCTGCACCTTCCGTTGCCCACCTTTGATATTCCTCCACCAACAGCATGTCGCCGTAAAAATACTCGTCAAATGTTAGTGTCAGAGTTTTGAGTGAACTCACATCTTTTGTTGTGGCGAGCCTGGTGGCCACATCCACTGCATTTGAGCAGACCCGTTGCATGGCTCTTTGTCCTGCTGCATTTCTGTTGGTAATCCCGAAAGTTCTTTTTGCCCGCTGAATGGCTTTTTCTGCCTCAGCTTTTGCCACAGTCGCATTGATCGTTGCCGTGTCTGCGGCCAGTTTCTGCGCTGCCAAATCTGCGCGGGCCCGGTTCAAATAAAATATCGATGCCATTGCCACAACAGTGACCCCCGCCACCACAGCACCCAACGTCAACGTCCTCCAAAACAGCCGCTGATTGGACCGTCGTTGTTCATCCATGGCCTTTTCGGCAGAAACCAGTGCTGCCTCCCGGGCCTTGTGCGCTGCCTCGATATCAGCCAATTGCTGGCGCTCCCGGCTGGTTTCGGCAGCCTCTGCAACTTCGCTCGCCTTGAAGAACTCAAGATGCAATTCCGTGACTTCCGGAGAATCCTTGGGGCGATTTGCGGCCCAATTCTTGGCAGCCACAATGTCCGGTCCCGAGAGCAAACGATTAAGGCTGCGTCCAGCTTCAACCCAGCTGTGGGCAAGCGTCTGATAATTTGTGTGTTGGCGGAGCCATGGCACATCCGTGTAAAGTGCGCGCGCAAGTGATTTCAACCCCGCCATGAACGACCGTTGTTCACCATTGTCCTGAGGATCAAACCGCACATAGTTGAGCGCGGCAAGTGCAGCCGGCACCGGGACCTTGCCAACCGGTTCCGCCAATACGGGCAAAATTCTTTTTGACAGCCGTTTCGCCTCGTCGACTTCCCAGCCACAAATTTTTGATTTGGCAGAAGCCGGCGAAAGCACAAACACGATTGTATCAGCATCGGCGATGAGGGCGCCCAGCCGCAATTTCCAGTCCTCGCCTTCAATGATCGATTGCCGATCTATCGTCACATCAAAACGATCATCATAACGCAACCCGGCAACAAGCTCATCGGCAAACGCAGTGTTGGCCCGGGAATAGGAAACAAAAATCTTGAGTTTGTGTTCTTGCAAAGCCACGGCCACCATACTCACTTGCATCATCATCCAGTGCTGCAGGCAAACATAAGATGCGCAATGGTCTATGCTGTCAAGGTATCACTGCTTCACCCGTCAGACCGCTATCACCTCAACATCAGCGCTTTGCGCCTTGGCGGTTTCTATCATGTGGGCCGTGCCACCAATGCCACCTTCATCCTTGCCATCCCATAGGGCGATGAGGCGGTATGTTCCATATTCATTTGCAAGTGAGAGCAGCTTTGCATTGCAATCCGCGAAGGCTGCATCGTTCACCGGCAAACCAAGAACCATACGCTGCTTGATTGGCGTAGCTTCCCACAACTGCCAGAACCTTTCCACCCACTTGCCGTTTGTGACACCTGCCACCGATGCTTTGACAAATTCTGCTGGTGCAAATGGAATTACCACAACTGTTTGTAGTCCATGGAACCGCGCCGCCTCATGAAAAAGAATGTCGCCGCCACGCGCTGCACTGGCATAGCCAATGGTGTTTTTTGAGGTGTGATTTTTGATGGCTTTGGCAATCGCAGCCGCCGCCTCTGGCTCAGCCTTGGGCGGAAAACGCTGTGCCTTGCGATCCGGCAAATCGATCATGTGTCCGGTGAAAACAAGTGCGGCGACAGGAGATATTTGCTGCATTGCAAAACCCTATGACAAGGCTTTTCCCGACACAAGTGTAAAGCCAAATTGCCTGATCCAGCAGCGTAAATCCTTTACTTGAGGCCGTCGTTCTGCAAAACTGGAGGTTGGGAAGGTTTGCTCAGAGATGGCATTCGTCGGTGACCAATTCCTGTTCGATGTTTTCATCAGCTACAGCCATGGTGATCCCAAAGGCGTTGGCGAAAGCAATTTCAAACAATGGTCTTATTGCTTCTGGAAAGAGCTGGAACGGGAATTTGAGGCCCATGATGATTTGGCCGGGCTCAATATTTTCTTTGATAGCAACCCTCGCATCG
Organism: Hyphomicrobiales bacterium; assembly: GCA_031417515.1. Lineage (GTDB taxonomy): Bacteria > Pseudomonadota > Alphaproteobacteria > Rhizobiales > Aestuariivirgaceae > Aestuariivirga. The sequence goes on along the minus strand of JANOVS010000195.1, from coordinate 14,634 downwards.
ATGAAGCTCTGGACCCTTTTCAAAATCTTGATAACCAACTTGCGAAGAACGCCAAAGGCTCAGCCGTTTTTCTTCCGCTGATCTCTCATTTTTATCTCAAATCTGTCTATTGCAACGGCGAGCTTCGTAGTTGGCAAGAGGCCCAGGTTGCAGCGCTGTTGGATACCAGTGGAAGGCTGGCACCAGTCTTGATCTGGGGCAAACCGCCCGGAACCAAGCCAAAATGGCAAGAGGCGCTCCAGGATTTAGGCATGCCTCAGCTCATGGGTATTGCATTTTATGACGAAGCAGTGAGCAAGGATTTTCCACAACCATTTGGATGGCCGGCAGCTGGAGAAAAAATTGTCGATCCGCGCTTCTTTGAGGCGTTACAAAAGGTGGTTGGCTTCTTGCGAATTAATCTTCTGAAATTTAAGGAGAATATTCAGGAACGCACGGCACTATGCACGGCCGATCCCACCCAAAAACCATCAATCTATTTGCATGGCCGCAGCGATGCAGCAAAGCTTTGGGACAAAGCCTATAAGGCTCTCGACGCCAAGGGCCATGCGGTTTTCCCGGAAGAACCAGAGCCTGTCGAAATAGACAATGCCATGCGAAAATCCGTTCGCGACAAACGCATTGCAACCATGGCGACTTGCGATGCCCTGTTGATGATGGCTCCTGAAGACCCCTCAATTTATGCTGAAGAACTCATGGTCTTGGGAAAGGCGGATCGTTGTCTGGCCATCAGCCGGGCTGAGGAGAGATTGGGAGTCAAAAACAAGCGTCTTCCCGGTGCAGTTGTTGATGTCATCGATAAAGCAAAGCATCCGGACCGTGCAAACAAACGTGCTTCTCAGGCGAGGGCCACCAAGTTGGACTGGTTTTCGCTCAGTGATGCCGATTGGCTTTCACAGGCTTCAAAATGGTTGCAGGTGCCACCATGAACAGCCGGGTTGCAGAAAAGGAAATTGTGCTGCCGCCAGCGCCCTATCCTGGCTTGAGACCATTTTTGAAGGACGAATGGCCAATATTCTTTGGCCGCGAGTCAATGACGGAAGACATCATTGAGCGGCTCATTAACAATCAACTCGTTACGGTTCACGGCGACTCAGGCTGTGGAAAATCCTCGCTGATTGCCGCAGGTGTTTTGCCAATTTTGGAAAATGATTTGGCGCGCGTCGGCGGAAGCTGGCGGACTTTCATTGTGCGACCGCAAGATGATCCGCTTGGAAATCTGGCGCGTGGTCTTTCTCAAACAAACAACACCTCGGAGGGCGATTACAACGTCATCCGGCGTCTGCTGAATATGGGCAAGAATGCCCCGCAAAAGCTAGCCGAACTGCTTGGCTGCTCAGCCAGCAAAAACGTTTGCATTCTGTTCGACCAGTTTGAAGAGTTGTTCGAGCATGCAAAGCACGATGGCCAGATTGATGCCGAATTGGTGACGGAATTTCTGGTTGGGTTGCAACAGCAAAAGCCAATGGGATTTCATGTTGTCTTGACAATGCGGTCGGATTACCTTGGACAGTGCGCGCAATATCGGGGTTTCGCCGAAGCGGTGAATGCCACGCAATATCTTTTGCCCCGCATGGAGCGACCGGCCCTTCTCCGCGCCATCAATGAGCCAGCTGAACTGTTTGGTGGCAGTATCGAGCGGCTCTTGGCAGACCGGCTGATAACTGACGCAGGTTCAAACCAGGATCAGTTGCCTCTTCTGCAGCATGGTTTGATGCTGCTGTGGCGCAAAAAGACTGGTGGACAAAAGCTTGCAAGCTGGACGCTTCGTTCAGAAGATTATGGACTGGAGGGCAATCTGTCTGATCTCCTGTCCCAGCATGCCGACGTAGTGATGCAGGCCATTGCGCCAACCCCACAAGATCAGAAAATTGTTGAAAGTGTTTTCCGGGCCCTTTCCGATCAAAATTCGGAACGCCAAGCCATTCGCCGCCGGGTCGAGTTCAGTGAGTTGGCAAGCGTAAGCGGCGCAACGGAAGATCAGTTGCAAAACCTGCTCCTGCCGTTTCGCGCGGACGAAGTTTCGTTCATCAGGCCGTTTGGCGCTGAACAGATTGCGCGAGATGACGAGGTTGACGTATCGCACGAGTCGATTTTGCGCCATTGGCGAAAGATATCTGATCCCGCAGGTGGTTGGTTGGCCAGGGAAGCGGAAGCAGGATTGCGATGGGCGCTTTACAGAGCGGCAGTCGTCAATTTTGCCAGCAACGCAAATGAATGGTTGCAGCCAAAGTCAGCTGAAAATGGCAGGGCATTTCTCGCTGACCATAACGCGACTTGGGCCCAGCGTTATGGCGGCGGTTGGGAAACAGTCAATCGACTGGTGGAAGCCAGTGTCGAACATTGGGACAGTAAAGCCAGGGAAGAAAAACAAGGTATCGAAAAGCATCAACGTCAGGCGAGACAATTGCGGCAAACTTCGGCCACCTTGGCCCTTGTCATGTTGCTTGGCGTCGGCATTATCGCGTTTCAAGTTTGGCAAGAATCTCAATCCAGAGGCCGCCTGATCGCCGAAGCTGCCTATGCAAAATCCGAACAGGGTGAGCTTGATTCAAGCATGCGTTTGGCCCTTCTGGCAATCCAGCAAACCAGGGCAGGCAAGGGCGCCACATGGATTCAAAACCAGTTGATGGGAGCTGAAGCTTTGTTGACAAGAAAGCGCAAGAGGACCGACGCAAAACATTTTGCCTTTGTTGCGTTGGAAAATGCGTTTCTTCGAACGGACCAGTTGTCTACGCTTGTTGGGCATGAAAACTCCATAAACTCTGCTGCTTTCTCGAGTGATGGTACACGTGTTGTCACCACGTCTTGGGACAAAACTGCCCGGATATGGGATGCCGCGACTGGCAAAGCCATTGGTAGTCCGCTGAGACATCAAGCCATCGTCTGGTCCGCAGTATTCTCTGGAGATGATACGCGCATCGTCACAGTATCTGCCGACGTGGCGAAGATTTTTGACACTGCTACTGGTCAATCCATTGGAGAAACATTGAAGCATGGCGGCAGTATCAAGTCTGCCGTTTTCTCAGGAGATGGCACCCGCATTGTAACAGCTTCATCTGACAACACGGCGCAGATATGGGATGCCGCGACTGGCAAAGCCATGGGTGATCCATTAAAGCATCAGGACCGCGTCAACTCAGCCATCTTCTCGGCAGACGGCACACGCATTGTCACTGCATCAAAAGACAAGACTGCTCAGGTATGGGATGTTGCAACGGGTAAATCAATTGGTCCACCTCTAAAACATGATAGCAGCGTTGTCTCCGCTGTATTCTCTCGTGATGGTACTCGAATAGTCACGGTGTCGGCAAAAATGGCTCAAGTCTGGGATGCTGTAAATCAGCAACAAATCGGTGCCCCCCTAGAGCATGACGATTCTGTAGTATCTGCGGTTTTCTCTTGGGACAGTTCACGCATCGTCACGGCATCTTTCGACAACACCGCCCGGATTTGGGATGCCGCAACAGGAAATGCCATCAGTGAGCCGTTGAAACATGAGGGCAGTGTCAGATCAGCGGTATTCTCTGGTGATGGCAGGCGCATCGTCACCGCATCGGCTGATAAAACAGCCCGACTGTGGGATGTGGATACTGGTGCGGCGATCGGTGATCCCTTGAAACACGAGGGCAGTGTCAAGACGGCTGTCTTCTCCGGTGACGGCACCCGTGTTGTCACAGCATCGTCGGACTTGACTGCCCGCATTTGGAACGTCGATGACGGCAAAGCCGACTTGGATGTTTTGCAGCATGGGGATATTGTCAGATCGGCTAACTTCTCAGGCTTTGGAACGCGCATTGTTACGGCATCCGAAGACGGTTCAGTCAAGATCTGGTTTGCCAATACAAGCAAACTCATCAGCGGTCCTTTGTTGCACAACGACAAAGTCTTATCCGCTCTCTTCTCTCGAGATCGTACGCGCATCGTTACAGTATCTGGATCAACCGCTCAAATCTGGGATGCCGTTACTGGCAAGACTATCGGTGATTCGTTGAGGCACCAGGGACGGGTCAACTCTGCCTTCTTTTCTGTGGACTTCCAGCGCGTCATCACTGCGTCAGATGACAAAACTGCGCAAATCTGGGATGCATGGTCAGGCAAAGCCCTTGGTAGTCCTTTGAGGCATCGAGAAATTGTCACAACTGCCGCGTTCTCAAGTGACGGAACACAGATTGTAACGGCGTCCTATGACAACACCGCACAGATTTGGAATTCTTCCACTGGCTTGGCAATTGGCGGTCCCTTGAAGCACAAGCGAAGGGTAACCTCCGCAGTTTTCTCTGCGGATGGCACACGCATACTCACGGCTTCTGCTGATAAGTTTGCGCAAATTTGGGATGCCAAGACGGGCAAAGCCATCGGCAATTCCATGAAGCACCTGGACCTTGTTAAATCTGCGGTTTTCTCGAAGGATGGTACGCGGGTTGTCACCGTATCTGGCAACACTGCCCGGATATGGGATGCTTTGACGGGCCAAACCATAGGGGATTCGCTGAAGCATGTGAACGGCGTAAATTCCGCAATATTCTCGGCGGATGGCAGCCGTGTTGTTACGTCATCTGATGACAACACTGCCCAGATTTGGGATACTGCCACGGGCAAAGCCCTCGGCAATCCGTTAAGACACAAAGGCAGTGTCAACTCAGCAGTCTTTTCTTTTGATGATAGATTCATTGTTACGGCTTCTGCCGACATGACCGCCCGCATCTGGCCTGCAAAGCCGCTGGTCCTCGATCAGTTACCGCGCCTGATCTGTGCCCGGTTCTTTGGCAACAAAGTCTGGCCGAATGAAAATGAACTTCTTTTGGTTGGCATGGAAAACGAACCAGGGTCCAATCTTTGTGCAGACTACGTGGAGGCTCGATGACAGTTCAAGTCCCAGACTCTTCAAAACCCGGCATGGATGATGATTTCAATCCGGCTGAACACCTTCAGTTGTTCAAAACCTCGCAACCCGCTTTGGCCGGCTTGCTGGGTGATCCCAAGTTGATTGTTCTGGCCCAGCAGTACAAACGTCACGACGAAGTGGCTGTTGCGGCGCAGAAATTGTTCAAGTCGACAATGTGGCGCGCCAATCTGGCGGTGCTGGTGGCAACCGTCACGGGTGCCTTGATGATGGCGACACAAATTGGAACTGAGAGCTATTCTTCCATCGTTTCGTCTTTCGGGGCGATCAGTGGCATTGCGGCGATTGCCGGGTCCATGTGGTTGTTTCGGGCGCGGGAAGGTAACCTGCTTGAATCCTGGATGCATTCGCGCGCCAAAGCCGAAGGCAATCGCGCCGACTATTTCAAGATATTGGCCGACATGCCGGGCACGCCAGAGCAACTGCTGCAACAATTCGATTATTGCGGTGCCTATCAACTCGACCACCAGTGTGCGTATTTTTCAAAACGCGCCGCCGAAAGCCGAAAGTCCGGCGAGCGTACCTTGCGCTGGGGAGGCTACGCCGTGGCCTTGTCATCCTTCTCCGGCGTTGGTGGCAGTGTGTTGGGCTTTTCTGGTAACGGCAACTGGCTTTCGGTTGGTGCCTTGAGTGTGATTGGTGGTGCGCTTGGGGCTTTTGCCAATGCCTACGAATCGATGAACCAGGATCGCCGCAATGCCGCCCGTTATGAAGCGGGGCTTGAAGCCTTGGAATTGATAAAATCCCGCAGCGGCGAAACCCGTCTGGCCGTTGCAACCGGCAATGCCGATGCGCTGAAAGCCTTTGTTGCCGCTGTCAATGAACAACTTTCCCTGCAAACCAAACAATGGCTGGAAGCTGAACAAGGTGTCAAGTCATCGATGGCGAGTTTGGATGCGGCGCTGAAGAATCCGACTTCCAAAGACTCCAAAAAAGGTACATGATTTGCTGCGAACAACTATTCTTAGCATTCATGCAAAAGGAAAAGAATCGGGTTGCCCCAAACGTCAAGAATTTTGATCTCACAGTCGTTTAATTTAATGAAGGGAGAAATCAGTCATGACAACCTATGCTCAAGCGCTAAAATTTGTCCTCCTCTGGGAAGGTGGATTTGTTGATGATCCGGATGATCGTGGGGGGCGCACCAACAAGGGTATTACGCAGAAAGTTTACAATGCTTATCTCGTGAAACTTGGCCGCGCTGGCAATGATGTGAAAAACATTTCTGATGCTGAAGTGGCCGACATTTACCGTAACAATTACTGGCTGGTGGCCAAGTGTGACAAGCTCACCAGCGAACTGGCGTTTTGCCATTTTGACTGTGCCGTCAACATGGGCACCAACCGCGCAGCCAAGCTGTTGCAGCGGGCCACCGGCTGTGCCGAGGATGGCGCGATAGGTTCGACAACCCTGGCGGCCTGCGCGGCGATGGATGAGAAAAAGGCGGTCACAGCCTATTGCAATGCCCGCGACGCCCTTTACCACGTATTCGCTACAAGGCCCGGCCAGAAGAAGTTCCTCAAAGGCTGGATGAACCGCCTCAACAGTTTGCGGGTTGCACTCGGCATCATGAACAAGAGCCGTGACTCGTCAGCACCTGAACCAACCCATCGTATTCCCGATATGCCGGATGGAACTGATCTCGAAGCCTGACGGTAGGCAAGTAACCGAATATTGCATTTTCTGGTTTTGCAGAGCAGGATGATGGCAGGGGGCTTGCTGGATTTTGGGAGGTCTGGTCATGTCGAATTTTCGCGTTCCCGGAAGCCGTGAGGGCACACGTGGTTTGCGCTCTTTCCATAAGGATGAGTATTTAGGCATCGAACTCAAGCCTTATCTTGCAACCCGCATGGATGCATCGCGGGGCGCAAACGAGTCGGTTGAATCGGCCGGGACTGAAAAAGAAGACATCGTTAAAATAACACTTGAGGGCGACATTGAACTTTGGACAAGTGTTGGCGCTGCCCAAGAGGACTATGGCCAGGATGCCGTGGTGCGTGGTGACCAGCCGGGGTTAATTTTTCCATCCGTGTTGGAGATCGGCAGGAAAAGCCGGGGCGGCGGTTGGGCGATCAAGGCGCTGGAGTTCTTTAAGGTCGGTATTGAAGAAACCGTTGCAACAAAAATTGTGCTGGCTCTCGAAGAGAAATTCGAAAAACAATTGAACCATGGTGGCCCTGGACTTTACCGACTAGACGAGAAAGGCACACTCACCAAGCCAGCTGACTTCAAAGCGATAATGGCCAAGGGACCATCCCTGATATTCATTCATGGCACAGCTTCTTCGACCGAAGGGGGATTCGGCAAGTTTCGCGACAACAAGTCATGGAGTGAAATTCGCAAACTTTATGGTGACCGCGTGTTCGCCTTCGAACATCGCACGCTGTCAGAGAACCCAATCGAAAACGCCATCGAGCTCGTCAAGGCATTGCCGAAAGATGCTGAGATCGACATCGTCAGCCATTCGCGTGGCGGGCTGGTTGCGGAGTTGATTTGCAGGACGGCACGCGTCGATGAAAGTGGCAATCGCGTTGCGGCTTTCGACAGCACCGATAACCTGATTTTTGAAAAGCATCGCGACGGCAAAGATGATGCTCTCAAAGCTGAATTGAAGAGCATCAATGAACTGGGAAAGTTGCTCGCCGCGCAGAGTCTCCGGATTCGTCATCTGGTTCGCGCGGGATGCCCGGCACGCGGCACCACTCTCGCTTCGCACCGGCTCGATAATTATTTGTCACTGATCGTCAGTGCGATGAAACTCACGGGTTTCGTTGCAAATCCGGTGTTCGATCTGACCATGGGACTGCTGCTCGCCGTTGCCAAAAAGCGCACTGATCCTACCGATGTTCCAGGCCTCGAAGCACAGATGCCGACGTCGCCACTTGTCGCCATGCTGAACCGCGAAGACGTTATGCTGTCTAACCGTTTGACGGTGATTTCAGGTGATATCCAGGGCAGCGGCATTTTGGGTCGGCTCAAGGTGCTGGCCACTGACCTTTTCTACCGCGACGATCACGATCTCGTCGTCAATACCGATGCCATGTATGGCGGAGCCCGGCGCTCATCGGGTGGCGCTGTGATGTTCGACAAGGGCGAGAAGGTCAACCACTTCAGTTATTTTGGCAATGGCAAAACGGCGGCTGGCATCGCCAATGCGCTCGATGGCAAGACATCTGAGAAAGAAGGCTTCAAAGCCATCGAGACTTACCGGACCCGCTCCACCCGTTCACGTGCCTTGACCACACGCTCAGGCCCTTCACCCGTGGTCTATGTGCTTCCAGGAATCATGGGGTCACAAATCGCACACGACAAGGACATCGTCTGGCTTAATTTATTGCAGATTATCGGTGGTGGACTCGCGCGGATCGCATGGAAAAATGATGGTGTTGCGTCGGATGGAGTCATTGATGACTATTACGGCGATCTTGTCGAATTCCTGTCTGCCTCGCACGACGTGATCCCATTCGACTACGATTGGCGCAAATCCATATTGACCGAAGGTGCACGGCTGGCCGTGGCGGTCGAAAAGAAAATGAAAGAGACAAGCCAGCCGATCCGCTTTTTGGCCCACTCCATGGGCGGACTGGTGGTTCGCGCCATGGCAGCCCAGAGGCCTGATCTATGGAATCGGCTCATGCAAAACCCGGGCGGGCGCTTTGTCATGCTCGGCACGCCAAACATGGGTGCCTTCTCAATTGTTGCCACACTACTGGGGCGCGACAGTACGATCCGCAAGATCGAGGCCATCGATTTCAAGCACAACATGAAGGAGTTGCTCACTATCGTTGCGCAATTCCCAGGTTTGCTGGAATTGCTGCCGCGCGAACTTGGTGGCGAAATGTATGCGCCTGAGATGTGGCAAAAAATTCGCATGCTTCAACCCCATGGAAAATGGGTGGTGCCCGACAACACGGCGCTCGCCGATGCGGAAAAAACCTGGAAGAAAATTGATTCAGTTAAGCTTTCCGGAACTGGCCTTGCATATGTTGCGGGCTTCGACAAAGCGCTCACGCCGATGGGAATCCGGCTTGACAATAACGCGGTGAAGGACAAGAAAATCGCAGTCCTTGGTACCCTCTTGGGTGATGGTCGGGTTACGTGGGCAACAGGAATTCCCCAGGGCGTGCCTGTTTGGTATGTCACTGCGGCCCATGGTGATCTTCCCAGATTCAAGAAAGCTTTCCCGGCCTATTTCGAATTATTGTCAACCGGGAAAACGTCACAGTTGGAAACAACGCCACCGGCGATTAGCCGTGCAGCCACAACCGAACTGCAGGAGATTGAGCCCGCCGCAGTCGACATCTACCCGAACGAAAAAGATGTGCTGGATGCTGCAATGGGCGTCGGGCCACCCGACCGTGCAGTTGAAACCGGAACGAAGATCAAGGTGAGAATTGCCCACGGCGATTTGAATGATGCGCGTTATTCCGTCGCCGCAGGACATTACGACGGTGATACGATCCGCGGTGCTGAAGGGGCACTTGATCGCAAGCTTGATCTCAGACTCACGCGGAAGCGCAAGCTTGGCCTCTACCCTGGCAAAATCGAGACTGCTGAATTTTTGCATGAACCGGGGGCGCGGGAGCGCGGCGCACTTATTGTAGGCTTAGGCAGATTTGGCATGTTGACCCCTGGCTCCCTGCGTCTGACCTATGGGTTTGCTTTACGCAAATACGGTGAGGACTGTGCAAGCACGGACACCAAGAAAACAGCGCTGGGACTTTCAACGTTGATCATTGGCCACCGCCAAAGCCGCCTAACCTTGCGTGATTCCCTGTCCGCGATGCTGCATGCCTTGATCGATGCCAAGCTTAGCTTGATGGAATATGCCGCGTTTGAAGAATTTCAGATTATTGAACTCTACGAGGATACAGCGATTAGTGCACTTCGCATTCTGCGCGACCTTGCGAAAGAGAAACGAATTTCCGAACACCTGGATATTGTCGACACCTTGCAAACGCTGCGTGGAAAGCAGCGGCGCGTGGCTCCGGAAGATGAATCCGGTTGGACCCGCAGGATTGAAATCCGCAACGTTGAAACCAACAAAAGCCGACGGTCTTTGAAATTCACTCTGCTTTCGGAAGCTGCCCGCGCCAGTGAAGTTTATCTGGCAACCCAGGATTCGATTGTCGATCCCTATCTCAAGTCGCTGACCAGCAGCACGGTCACCAACATGCGGGTGGCCCAAACCTTGTTTGCGCTGATGGTGCCAAAGGAGTTCAAATCGCAAGCCGCTGACGATCGTGACGTGGAACTGATACTTGATGCACAAGCAGCTTCCTACCCTTGGGAGTTGATGGCCGACCAGCCTGAGGAGAGTGGCAAACCGCCGGCGGTTCGGGCCGGGATGATCCGGCGACTGATTGAAGACGATGCGGTCTATCAATCGACATCGGCGGTTGAAGCCAAGGTGGTGGTTATCGGGGATTCGATCAACGAACCGGAGAGTGGATTTTCCGAACTCAAGGGCGCACAGGAAGAAGCCGAAACTGTTGCCACGCTTTTTGAAAATTCCGGGCAAGACTATATCGTCGAGTCATTGATCAAAATGCCATGTTCCAAAATTACCGAGGCACTTTTGCTGACGGGTGCAAAAGTCATGCACATCGCCAGCCATGGGGTTTTTGAACATGAATTGTCGGCAGTGAATGGCCGGGAAAGCTACTTGGTCACTGGCATTGTGCTGGGTGGAGGAGCGTTTTTCACAGCCGCCGAAGTTGCGCAAATCAGTCCGTTTCCGGAACTGGTTTTTCTCAACTGCTGCTATCTCGGGAAAATGGCTGCGGAGTCTCGCCTTGATGAAACAATCTGGAACAACCGCCACCGCTTGGCTTCAAATCTGGCGCACCAATTCATCAAGAGCGGTGCAAAGGCCGTTATCGCTGCGGGCTGGGCCGTGGACGACAATGCGGCCATGATCTTTGCCAGCAAATTTTATGAACAAATGCTTTCTGGCGCAACCTTCGGCAAGGCTGTGCATGCTGCACGTGGTGCCACCTACGACTATAATCCAAACGTGAATACCTGGGGTGCCTATCAGTGTTATGGGGACCCGGATTACGTGTTGATTGGCAGCGGATGGGGGGCAACACCGAAAGACCGCAAAGCCGCTTCCGAAGCCGAAGTGCTGATGGATCTCGAAAATCTTGCTGAACAGTCACGCCTCACGTCGACACGGAAACTGGATTCGCTCCGCGAAAAAATTGGCGACTATCGTTCGAAAGTTGATGTGTCTTGGCTAAAAAGTTCCGCCATCCAGCAAGTGCTGGCCACGGCTTATGCCAATGCCGGCATGATTGATGAAGCGGTTGAAGCCTATCGCGCCGCGATCGATGGCAAAGACGGAAAATCCAGTCTCAAGGCGATTGAGCAATTCACCAATCTTTCAGCCAAAATGGCAGTCAGGCAGATGAAGGCATCGGGATCGCCGCCCAGCAAGGCCAAGCGGAAAGCAGCATTTGCCGCAATCAAGAAATCCTTGCGTCAACTTGAAAACCTGCAAAGCACCATCGGTCTTGTTTCAGGCAGGCCATGGAACACGGTGGAACGACTTTCACTGATGGGAAGTTCCACCAAACGCCTTGCCGCCATCGAGACTGGGCCCCAGCGAATTGCAGCACTTAAAAAAGCAGCGGCATTTTATGAAGAGGCTTTTGACAAGGCCATCAAACCGGACAGTGGCGAAACCAATGCCTATTATCCCGGGATCAATGCATTGCTTTTGAAAGGGCTTCAAAAACTTTGTGCCGGAAGGGCCGGGCTGGATGACGGGGACAAGGCGCGCATGGAATTGATCCGTGCGAATTTTGCGAGGGAAGACAGCGCAGAACCAAGCTTCTGGGCCTTGGTCGCCAAAATGGACCTCATCGTCGCCGAATGCATCAATCTCGGAAAGATTTCTGATCGCGGCGACGATATCATCACAGCCTTCCAAATAGCCTGGAAACGCGGCGGCTCAGACGCCGAACGTACTGCGGTGCTGGAGAACTTTGAGTTCATTGAGGATTGTTTGGAGGAGGGGCAGGGTGTTGAGACCAACTTCAAGCAGTATGTGCAGAATGTCAGGGAGAGGATTGAGGGGGCGGCGAAGGAATTAGGGGAGTAGGCGGTGGCTGCTTGTCTCAAACTGAAATTGAGTGAGCGTTAATCCAACGGCCATTTGGACCAACTCTCTGCATTCGGCTTAACCGGCGGGAAAATTTCCCCGCGTCCCCCACCTCCGGCGCGTCGCGCCACCACCTCCCCGATGAATAATCGTGGCGGTGGGCTAAATTGGAAACCGGTATTCTATAAGTGCCCTCCAACCCTATTCTTCTTGGGGGAGGTGGTGCCCGCAGGGCGGTGGTGGGGGACGCTTGCGACTTCTGCAAACAACCATTGACGCAGTCAATTCACGTGGTTGCGGGTATAATACCCCCAAACACTCCCAGCCCCAACTCTACATCCATCATCGGTGAATAAATCCCGTCGGCCCATTTGAGTTGTTTGGTTTGCAGGTTGGTCAGGGCTTGTCTTGTCATGGGGCCGATGAGTTTTGAACTGTCGGGGGCTAGCCCTAAGGCTTTTTGGAGTTTTGCGACGGCTGCGCCTTGGGAGCCGAAGCGGAGGCGTTGGAGGGCGCTGTTGGCGACTTTGGCGTCAGTGATCTTTCCGGTTTCGCGCAAGCTCACGGCGAAGGCGGCATCTCGGGCGGTCAGCAGGACGCAGCTGAATTGCTTGCCGTCGTCGCTGGTCTGATAGGTTTTCTGCATGCCCAGGGCGATTCGCAGATCGGCCCAGAGTCCGCTGTGCAGCTTGGCCGACATATCATAATCGCCGGGCAGCGTGAGGCAACCCAATGAAGAAAAGCTGGTGGCGCGCCGACCGGGATGAATGTTGTCGGCGGGTGCGCAATTGTCCCAGAAATCCTTATGGTCGTAAGTGAGATCGGTCAGCGACCGCAGTGCCAAAACTGGCGAAGCACCGTCGCTGGTTTTCGAGAGACGCAGAACGCCACGTATTTCACCGGAGGTTCCCCTGCGGTGGGTGCCAACCGTATAGGTGTAACAACCCGTGGGAAGGACATTGCCTTCGTAGTTTTTTGATCCCGATTTGGCGATGGTGAAGCACTTCATCACGGCATTGGCGTTGGGAACGGTCGAGGCCTTGTAGGCCCAGAGCTTTTTTGTTGTTCGGTTCAATACGCCGATGACACAACGATAGTCCCGGTGATTGGGGCGAATGTCCTCGATCTCGCAAGACGAAACGCCTTCACATTTGTCTTGCCCGACCAGGCGGGCACCGCGCAGTGCAAAAATCACCAGTCCATCAACCAGTGCAAATGAATTGAAGGCAATGAGATTTTCGAGGTCTTCTGCCGTCAGTTTGAATGTTGAGGTTTTGGCAAGACCGGAGAGATGGGAATAATCCGGCTGTTCTGCATCGTTGGCATTCCATTTGACGTCGGCTGCCGATTTTCCCGCCGGGCCTCTGGTTTGAGGGGCCGCATCGTCAATTTCGTTGTCGTCGGTTTGGCCTGTGATATCGTCATGGTTTTCCTTAGCACCTTTGGCGCCTCGACTCATGGCAGGACTTTTGACAATTTTTGCACTCGGCCTGCCTTTAACGACCAGCATGGTTTTGAGGCCGTTTTCATACAGCACAGCTTCCTCTTCGCGCCGCTTTGAAAGGCTGGATTTAGTGCCCCAAATCCGCTTCATGCTGCGAAGTTGAGCGGGGATGGCTGCAAAACTGATTGCTGTGCCAGCAGTCATGAGAGAGGCAATTTTGCGCATCTCCATATAGCGGTCACCGGTTTTCTTGAAGGCTGGCCCCCGGTTGAAAACCAGACTTAGCAAGGCGCTTCGGCTGTCTTCGTGTAGTTGATCGAGGTTGTCCAAGCCACCATAAAGCTGGGCGATGAGGTCGGGCATCTTGGCTGCGTCAAATTGTTTGATGGCGATGTCCCAACTCACCACGATATCCGACAGTTTCTTGACCCAGGCCTTGGCTTCTGCCTCGCTCATTGTGCTGGTGGTGTGCAGGCCAATGGTGGCCGACAGACGTTTCACGTCATCTGCCGGGATGCTGTGGCTCCAGTCGGCCTTGAAGCCCGCCAGGGTGTGATAACCCAGATCATAGCCGCAACCGATGGTGATGCCCGACTGATAGCCCGGCCAAATCGGCTTGCCCTTGATGACTTTCTCGTAGTAGGCCTTGCCGCCCGTCTCCCAGCCGACAATGAAATCATAACCCTTCTTGCTGATCAATTCCGGCCAGGGTTTTGTTGCAACGGAAGATCTGGACCTTCGCCACAGCTTTGAGTTTTCTTCAGCTTCGCGATCACCGAGGCTTTGTTCAATGTCGCGGCGGGCAACGCCTTTCAAATTGTCTTTGCCAATTGCGTCATTTTTTGACTTGACCATGTGTCCCTCCCAAAGAATTTCCATCTCAATTGAAAGCACGTCTAAGACTATTGCCAGCGCCGCAAACTATTGCCGGAGCATTCACCACCGATGATGAATGGACCCGCATAACACAAAGCAGGCATATATTTACGGATCAACAAATCACGAATTGAATGTCCGGGCAAGGGAGAACTCAGGGTCTGCCTTGAAGCAGGTAGGCCAATATAATGCACACTGCGAACAGCAAAATGCTGAGTGTTCGCCAAAACAGCACAGGGTCACGTTCAATCAGCGGTTTGTGGCGGGTCGAAATCAGGCTGGTATTTGGTTTGCGCAAATTTG
>JANOVS010000194.1:0-10104 GCA_031417515.1 Hyphomicrobiales bacterium | reverse complement strand
ACCACTTCGGTGACATGGGTGATTTTGCGTGTGCCGTCGCGCAGACGCGTGGCTTGCACAATCACATCAATGGAACCGCAGATCATTTCCTTGATGGTTTTGGAAGGCAAGGCAAAGCCGCCCATGGTGATCATGGATTCGAGACGCGAGATAGCTTCGCGGGGAGAGTTGGCGTGAAGCGTTCCCATGGAACCATCGTGACCCGTGTTCATGGCCTGCAGAAGATCGAAAGCTTCGGGCCCACGGACTTCACCGACGATGATGCGTTCAGGCCGCATACGCAGACAGTTCTTGACGAGATCGCGCATGGTAATCGCACCCTCGCCTTCAAGATTGGGCGGGCGGGTTTCGAGGCGCACTGTGTGGGGCTGTTGTAGCTGAAGTTCGGCAGCGTCTTCGCAGGTGATCACACGTTCATCGTGATCGATATAACCTGTAAGGCAGTTCAGCAAGGTGGTTTTGCCAGAACCTGTACCACCTGAAATCAAGACGTTGCAACGCACCCGTCCGACGATTTCCAACAGCGTGCCGCCTTCGGGGGTAATGGACTTGAAGCGCACCAGATCCGGCAGTTTCAAACGATCCTTCTTGAACTTTCGAATGGTGAGGGCACAGCCATCAATGGCCAGTGGAGGGGCAATGACGTTGACACGTGAACCATCGGCAAGACGGGCGTCGCATATGGGTGAGGCTTCATCAACACGGCGGCCAACCTGGCTGACGATACGTTGGCAGATGTTGAGCAACTGGGCATTATCGCGGAAGCGAACGCCGGTTTTCTGCATCTTGCCATCGACTTCGATGAATACCGCATTGGCGCCATTCACCATGATGTCGGAGATATCGTCGCGGGCCAGCAGGGGTTCCAGCGGTCCATAGCCGAGAACGTCGTTGCAAATGTCTTCGAGCAGTTCTTCCTGCTCGGCAATCGACATGACGACATCTTTGAGGGCAATGATTTCGTTGACGATGTCGCGGATTTCATCACGGGCCGCATCGCGGTCAAGTTGCGCCAACTGCGTGAGATCGATGGCATCGATCAGGGCGTTGAAGATGGTGCTCTTGATATCATAGTAGCTGTCGGAACGTCCGCCGTGGTCAACCGGGGGCGGTGCCTTGGGGGGTGTTGCGATGGCGCGCGATTGCGGTGCCCCTTGCACTTTCACATCCGGCACATGGGTGGCACCTGCTGCTGCCGGTTGGCCATGGGCCGATGGCAGTGCGGGAGGTGCACCGGGAACTATGCTGTTTTCGCTTCTCTTGCCAAACATTT
Source organism: Hyphomicrobiales bacterium (assembly GCA_031417515.1). Lineage (GTDB taxonomy): Bacteria > Pseudomonadota > Alphaproteobacteria > Rhizobiales > Aestuariivirgaceae > Aestuariivirga. The sequence continues at coordinate 8,831 of JANOVS010000194.1, read as the reverse complement.
AATGGGTATCCTTTGCGGCTTAAGCGCTTTTCTTTTTCAGCATGGGCAGTTTTGCGAGAAAGCCACCACTCTTTGCCTTTGGAGCAGTAGCGATTTTTTGTTGACCGGCAATTTGCGCGGCGAGATTGCCGATGATTTCTGTACACTTGGCCTTGGCAGCCACTTCAAACAACATCTGGCCATTGCCCTGGGCCAATCCGAAGGCTTGGGGATCATGGGGAATAATGGCAATCGGCTGAACGCCAAGGGCCTTGGCAAAATCAGCCGAGGCAATTTCAGGACGCTTCGGTATGCCCACCTGATTGAGAATGAGGTGCGGCGGCTTGTCGTTGGGACGGGCCGCTTTCAGCATGTCAATCAGGTTCTTGGCATTGCGCAGGCTTGGCAACTCTGGTGTTGCAGTGATGAAGATTTCATCGGAGTTCATCAGCGTCTGCTTGATCCACGGCGCCCACATGTTGGGCACATCAAGCACAACCATGGGTGCGCTCGAGCGAACCACATTCAAGATGGCTTCAACTGCGCTGGCTTCAAAGTTAAACTCGCGATCAACGCTTCCGGGACCATTCAGCAAGCTGAGTTTGTCACCGAGTTTTGACATCAAGCGTTCGACGAGCGTGGAGTCAACACGATCAGGTTGGCCAAGGGCATCCAAAATGCCGCCAGAACCATCCTGGTTGAAATTCAGGGATGCGGTGCCAAAAGCCAGATCGAGATCGGTGATAATGGTTTCGATGTTGCGGTGTTGGGATGTGGACCAGGCCACATTGTGGGCGATGGTCGACGAACCAACGCCACCCTTGGCACCGATGAAGGAAACGATCTTGCCCAGCGGTGCAGCTTTCGGATCATGGAACATTGCGGCGATGCTGTCGATAAAGCTGAGTGCCGAAACCGGAGCTACCAAGTATTCGCTGATGCCAGCTTTCATCAGTTCGCGATATAGCAACACATCATTGACATGGCCGAGAACGACGACCTTGGTGGAGGCTTGGCAGACTTCAGCCAATTGGCCAAGTTCAGCCATCACCTGATCGCGGGCGGCATGGGTTTCCACCACCAAGACATTTGGTGTGGGCTGGGTTTGATAAACCTGTGCCGCGGCCGGAATGCCACCCAGTTGTACCGTGACATGCGCCCTGGAAACCCGGCGATCCGCCGCCGCCACTTGCATCACCTGGCCTGTCTGCGGATTGTCGCAGTAGATATGCATGTCAATGCGCGGCAGCAACACCTGGCTTTCGGCAGGAGAGGCGTGCAGGGTGGGCTCGATGGCAGTGGTCGTCATGGTGTTTTCCTGTCGTGGAAATCAGCGGTTCATGTGCTGGAGAATTTAGATTTAGAAGAACGAGAAGAAGGTACGAGAGCTCGAACCAGTCGTCTGGCCATTGCTGATTTTTTTGACAGCCTGAACCGGAGCTGGTGCTGGCGCGAGTGAGCGGGGATGCGGCTCGATGATATCATCCGGATTGGCAATCATCGCGGCCATGTTGGCGCGGATAGCGCAGCCATGGCTGGTGAAGCGTTCGTTCTTTGAGGTGTCGGCGAGATTGGCTGTCCACTTACCGCAGGGTTTGCGAACAATGCGCCCATTGACGACCGACAGCGGATAACGTTCATCAACCGTGTAGGGCACAAATCCATCATCCAGCGCCATATCCTCACTCACACAGCCTGTCAGGGCAGAAGCGGCGACAACTGCCAACACAAGGCTGGCGGGGCGGAACATTCCATTGAAACTGTTTTTGAACATGATACTCACTTTTCCACTCACTCGACGATGAAGCCGACATTGCCGTTATACTTGCCCTTGGGCGATCCATTCTGGTTGCCGTAAACCTTGTTGAGGCGACCCATGAAAATGGCCTGACGATCGGTTGGCGGATTGAAGCCGTCATCAGGTGATGCCATGTTTTTTTCGCTGGTGGGGCGTACAAGATAAGGCGTTACAAAAATCACCAGTTCGGTTTCATTCGAAATGTAATCCCGCGACCGGAACAATGAGCCAAGAACCGGCAACTTCTTGAGGCCGGGTGTAGCATTGATGTTTTGTCGGGTGGCCTCACGGATGAGACCTGCCAGCATCATCGACCCGCCACTTGGCAATTCGATTACTGTCGAGGCAGCGCGCCTGTTGATGCTTGGCACGCCATTCGCTGTGGTTGCGCCCAAGTCGCTGACATCGGTAGTAATTTTCAGATTGATGCGACCTTCTTCAAGTACGGTTGGCATAAATGTAACGCTGACACCATATTGCTTGAATGCGGTGGTGCAGGTGGAACCCGCGCCAGATGATGTTGTGCAATTTTGATAGGGAAATTCACCACCTGCCAAGAAGTTCGCAGATTCGCCTGTCAGTGCCGTGAGGTTGGGTTCAGCAAGGGTTCGCACCAATCCATCGCCCTCCATGGCGCGCAGCAAGCCTTGCAACTGCATGCCACCGCTGGAATAGGTTGCCTTGTAGCCACTGTTGGGTGACAACAAACCATTGCTGAAGGGGTTGATGCTGGCCAGATTCACCGCCAACTTGCCCACATCCAGAATGGCGGAAAAATTGATACCGAATTGCTTGGCAACGTCGCGCTGGATTTCCACCACCTTGACCTTCAGCATGACCTGGTCTTCACCCTCGATCTGCATGGTGTTGATGAGCGAGCTGCCGCTGCTGAAGAAGCTGCCGGCAGTGATGAATTGTGACGCGAGATCAACTGCAGTTTTGGCTTCAAGCGCATTTCTGGCCACACCGCCTAAAATGACGTTGTTGTTGGCCGTATCAACGGTGATGCGATTGCCCTTCAAGGTGCGATTTAGCAGCTTGCGAATAGCCGTGGTATCAAGCGCCACTTCCAGATCGAGGTTGAGAACCTGACGGCCTTCGGCGTCGAGGAAGAAGATGTTAGTGGTGCCCGGTTGCTTGGCAAAGAGATAAGCCGTGGTTTTGGTTTTTACCACCGCATCAACAATCGACGGATTGCCAATAATCACATCGCGCACTTCAGCGGGTAGTTTGATCACAGCGGACTTGTTGAGACCAAGACGGTAGAACTTGCCTTGTTCACCCTGATCAACCGCTATCGTATCGAGGTCAGTCGCCATGGCTTTGGAAACCAGGGACAGGGGCGACGAAAATGACAGGGCGGCAGCGGCCAGCAGGCTGGCGGCGAGGGTTGCAGCTTTTTTACGACGGTGCATCGGGGTGGCCTTTACAAACTGGAAAACAGGAAATGACATTTGCGCCTCAATTGCTCGTCGCATAGGTTTCGATGCCGAAGCGGACAAACAGCGTATCTTTGCCGGCCTTGACCTTGCCACCACCGCGATATTTCTCCGCCAGTTGGGGACCGATCTCAGAGGCTTTGCCGTCGCTTTCGGCCAATGACCGCAGGGCCAGCGACAGATCGCCTTCGGTTTCGACGCGGGCCAAAATTTCTGCCTGTTCCAATGTCACCTCAAGCGTTGCCGTCTGGCCTTCCTTCAGGGAAACTTCGTCGCCTTCCTGGGCTTGGCGATAGACCTGGTTGATGGCGAGGATGCGAACATTGGTGAGAACAGCCTCACTTTTTACAACTGCTGCCTTGGCACCATTGATCTTGCGGGTGAGAATAACCTCAACACGGTCATTTGGCAGGATGAAGCCACCTGCCGATGTACGGTCTGAGATAGCCACTGATACGGCGGTCATGCCTTTTGGCAGAACTGCTGCCATGAAACCTGATGTGCCCGGCAGAACGATTTTCTTTTCGTTGATGGTTTCACCTTCGAAAATCGGCAGGATGGCGCGGGCTTCTCCGAACACTTGTTCGGCATCGGGTTTTTCATCCTTGGTGATCATGGCGTCTTGAATGTTATCGTTGGGCCAAGCCTTCCAAAGCACTGCACCGGCTGCCAGCCGCTCGCCAGTTGCCAAATCCTTGGCAGCAATCAGCACATCAGTGGTTTCCACTTTGGTGACAACTTCCTTGGCCGCCTCGGGTTTCTTGCCGATGACCTTCTTGGCCAGCACGCCAGCCATGACGGCCGAACCAATTGCCAAACCAAACATCACAATGCGCATCTTACTCATTTTCGTCCTCACCTCGCGCAGTCAACGCGCACAATCTGGTTCATCTTTCGTATGGAATGGCAAAGTTTTGGTTAATGCCCGATAAACCCAACGAAACCGCGGCTAATCTCAATTGGCATCAGGAAATCCATTGACCATGCATCCACCACGTCTGCGGAAATGCCACGATGGCACCCACCGCCAAAGCGAAGCCGTAGGGCAGTTGCGGCATGGTTTGTTTGAGGCGTGTGACAAAGCCACGGGGCGTGCCATCGGCCTTGTCGGCCACGTGGAAATCCACCATCATGACAAATATTGACCAGAGGCCATAGCTCACAGCCATTACGCCGCCTGCCATTACCGTGACGATCAGGAATGGCATGGTTTGCGACGTTCCGAACCACAAGCCAGCGGCCGCCATCAACTTGGCATCGCCACCGCCAAAGAAGCCAACCGCAAAAATCGCGTAGCCAACAAAAAACAGGATGACCCCCGCCAATAAATGCCAACCAAATTCGGCAAGTGGCATGCCAGTCAAAAACGCCATGGGGAAAAACAGGATTGCCGTCAGTCCGGTGAGCCAATTCGGAATGCGCAAAGAAGCCACGTCGCTCAAGGCTGCAACAATCATCAGAACAGGCAGGATGGCGAGAGAAAGTGTTTGAAGCATGGGTCGAAGTCCGTCGAAAACGCCAATCGTCCACCGCTCATCGATGAACCGTCGGCGTGATATTCACACACGGGCAGCTAATGGAGTGTTAACCTTGTGGCAGAAGGAACCTCATCCGTCGCTTCGCGCCACCTTCTCCACGAAGGCGTGGAGAACGGACAATGTTTTTGACCGGTAACTTCACTTCAAAAAGTTTTATAGAATTCAAACAAATTCCCTTCTCCATCGCAGATGGAGAAGGTGCCCCAACGGGGCTGATGAGGTCCCTTTGCTGGCAACTTATAAACCTCAACAATAAAAACCTGCCCAAACCAACCAGGTAACCTAACATTCACCATTGGCGTGGCATGGTTGCTTAATCCTAACGGGGTCTTTCCCCATTTTGCGGTGTGTGGTTCATGATCAAATCTTTGAAGTGTTGCGGATTGGCCGGTGTGGTTTTGTCGTCGGCGTTTTTGCTGTCGATGGGGGGCAATGCCAACGCCGCAGAAGTTCTGGCAGTTGAATCAGATCGTTCCATCATGATTACAATGCCAGCCTCGCCGGGTGCCATCGTCATTGGCAATCCTTCGATTGCCGACGTTTCCGTCAATGGTGACAAAATGTTTCTGCACGGCCGTGGCTTTGGACAGACCAACCTGATTGTCATGGATCTGAACGGCAACAAGATCATGGACTACGAATTGGTTGTCCGCAATGCTGCTGAATCGGTTGTTGCGGTTTATTCGCCGGGATCTTTAGTTGGACCATTGCGTCGTAGTTATACGTGCTTGCCGAATTGTGAGGCACAGTTGCAGGTGGGTGACGACTCTATTTTCTTTGGTGTAACTCACAAACAAAACGAAGACAAACTGAAGCTCGGCACGGGCAATGCAACAGCTGAAGCAGCCGCACCCGCCGCTCCACAATAGATTTCCAACCCACAATTCAACATGATGGCGGCAGAGCAAACCTGCCGCCATTTTCATTTCTGCCCAGTCCATCCAATTTTATGCAACCGGGTAAAAGTTTAGCAATCGAATTCTGCTAGGGATGCTGGACTGAATTAAGGTTTGTTGCCGGGAAGGCGATTTTCCGGTGTGTGTTGGGAGGGCGTAATGACAATTCTAAAAAAGCTGCGGGGGCGCTTTGTGCGCTCGACAACGGCGCGGCATTTGCGCGATGACAGCGGGGCCACGGCGGTTGAATTTGCCATGGTCGCCCCGGTATTTTTCCTGATGGTCGGCGTGATCATGGAAACCGGTTTGATGCTGTTCACCGAATATGCATTGCAAACCAGTGTGCAGGAAGCGGCACGCATCGTACGGACGGGACAGGCCCAGACTGGTGGGATGAACCTCGCGCAATTCAAAGTCAAACTCTGTGACATCGCCGGCACGCTGATCGATTGCCAGAACAAGGTCAATGTCTACATGACATCGTCAGCCTCAGGCTTGCAAACGCTGAACAGCTCGATGCCTTCCTATCTCAATGTGGGTGCCAAAGACGACGGAACGCCGAACCCGACATCTTTCAACTGTGGTGGACCGGGGCAACCTGTGGGGTTGATTGCCACCTATGACTGGGAATTCGCCATTCCCTATTTCATGAGCTTCTTCGGCAATCACGCAGGCGATACAAAACGCCGCATGGCCGGCGTTGCGATATTCAAAAACGAGCCCTATCCAAGCTCAGCCTCATCCTGCAGCGCGAGTTAACACCATGATGCCTTTAAATCTCAAAAAATTCTGGCGCGCCGAGAGTGGCGTTGCGGCAATCGAAATGTCGTTCATTTTGCCATTCCTGCTGCTGCTGTATTTTGGTTTGCTGGATTTGACCGGGCTTGTGTCTTTCAACCGGAAAATCACCGCGGTTGCCAGTTCTGTGGCCGATATCACCAGTCAAAACCGCAACTCGGTTCTGAAGACCAACATTTCGGATTACATGTATGCCAATGACATGATCATGAAGCCGACACCGCCTTCAAAAGTGACGGTAAAGGTTCTTGGTTACCGCAAAAGTGGTTCAACCATATCGATGGTCTGGCAAACCTCGAACGGTGTCGGCCCTGGTTGTTCCACCTTGCCCAACACTGCCGAAATGACCGCCTTGATGGCCGCCGGCAACGACCTGATCGTTACCCAAGCTTGCATGCTCTATGTGCCATATGTGGCAACTTTTCTGGGCGACAAGATTTTGGGTAAAACCAGTTTCAAAGTGGAACAAACCGTGATGGTGCGCCCACGGCCTGCCCTGCAATTGAACTGTTATGCCACGACAGTGGGTGGAGCGCTTTGCACCTGACCTGAATACCAGCAATGCATTCAAGGGGTCCGTTCGGGCCCCTTTTTTGTTTGCCACCTGCTTGATATCCGGATTATGAGATTGGCATTTTTCAGATAATTGCCAGTGGCAACGGATGGGCAGTAGCTTGCTGATCGCAGCGGGTGCGGTGTTGCTGCGGCTTGCTTGACAGGGGTCAGCTGACTATGGTCGAGCATTCAGGAGAACAACATGCTGCACAAGAATTTTATCAATGGCGAATGGGTTGATGGCGCTTCAACCAACGAGAACATCAACCCCTCTGATGTGAGCGATGTGGTGGGGCTCTATGCCCAAGCCAGCGTTGCACAAACTGAGGATGCGATTGCAGCGGCAAAGGCTGCCTTGCAGGGATGGAGTGGCTCCACTCCCCAGGTGCGGGCCGATGCCTTGGAAAAAATCGGCGTAGCTTTGCTGGCCCGGAAGGACGAGATCGGGGCTTTGCTGTCGCGGGAAGAAGGCAAGCCCTTGGCCAATGGCATTGCTGAGACCATGCGGGCAGCACAGATTTTCAAATTCTTTGCGCAGGAAACATTGCGGCTTGAGGGCACCCATGTAGCATCTATTCGCCCCAATGTGGATGTGACCATCACCCGCGAACCCGTCGGCGTTGTCGGTCTGATCTGTCCGTGGAATTTTCCGATTGCCATTCCTGCGTGGAAAATTGCGCCCGCACTCGCCTTTGGCAACACGGTGGTTTTCAAACCGGCTGACATGGTTCCGGGTTCGGCTTGGGCCTTGATGGAGATTGCTTCGCAGGCGGGTATACCAAATGGGGTTTTGAATTTGGTGATGGGTCGGGGTTCTGTGGTGGGTCAAACCATGCTGAACCACCGCGATGTGAATGCAATTTCATTTACAGGTTCGGTAGAAACCGGCGGCAAGGTGGCCATGGCCTGTGCTTCGCGCGGTGCCAAGTTCCAATTGGAAATGGGTGGCAAAAACCCGCTTGTTGTGATGGCAGATGCCAATCTGGATGCGGCAGTGGCCGGTGCTGTTGATGGTGCGTTTTTCCAAACCGGGCAACGCTGCACAGCATCTTCACGTTTGATCATTGATGAAAAAGTGCATGATGCATTTGTTGAAAAAACCATTGCAGCCATGAAAGCCTTGAAGGTTGATCATGCCTTGAAAGAGGGTACGCAGATTGGACCTGTGGTTGACGCCGCACAATTGGCCCAGGACGAAAAATACATCGACATCGCCCGCAATGACGGCGGCACGGTGGCTTGGGGCGGCGAACGATTAAACCGCGACACCAAGGGGCACTATCTCTCCCCTGCCCTGATCACCAACACGACCAACGACATGCGCATCAACCGCGAGGAAGTGTTCGGGCCTGTGGCATCGGTGATCAAGGTATCGGGCTATGATGAAGCGCTGGCTGTGGCCAATGATACCATCTTTGGCTTGTCTTCAGGCATCTACACATCATCGCTGAAATTCGCCTCCGATTTCCGCAAGAAATCACAGGCCGGCATGGTGATGATCAACTTGCCAACGGCTGGGGTTGACTACCACGTGCCGTTCGGTGGTCGCAAAGGTTCCAGCATGGGATCGCGCGAACAGGGGCGCTATGCGGCGGAGTTTTACACATCAGTGAAGACGGCTTACGTTTCGGCGTAGTCCCCACCTCCGTCGCTTCGCGACACCTCCTCCCCGCCGAAGTGGCGGGTTGGAGGGCATCAATTTAATACTGGTCTCTAACCTCACCCTCCAACCCGATTCTTCATCGGGGAGGAGGTGGCGCGAAGCGACGGAGGTGGGGAACGCTTGCGAACCTGAATGAAATTACTGTGTGAAAATCCGGGCGCGGCC
>JANOVS010000193.1:0-9434 GCA_031417515.1 Hyphomicrobiales bacterium | reverse complement strand
TGGGCTTTGCCGTCGTCGCCGTCGAAGATGGTGAATTGGCCGTGGAAAAAGCCAAGGCTGCACTATTTGATTTGATCCTGCTCGACATTGAAATGCCCAACATGGATGGCGTTACGGCGGCACGGCAGATCAGGGCCCATGCCGGTCCGTGCCAATCGACACCGATCATGGCCATGTCGGCTTTTCTGGCTGACTCCACAGAACATTCCGTTTGGCGCGATGCCTTTGACAGTGCCTTGCCCAAGCCCGCCAACAGCAATGAATTGCGCCGGGCCCTTTCCCAGATCATAGACGGCAGGCCTTCAGCAACATCGCCTGAGCCGCAAAAAATTTCAGACCCCTGGTCGCAACTTTCAACGGGTCTGGCCAGTGGAACCCGCCGCATCATGGTCAAGACTGTCATGCAGGAACTCCATCACACAATTCTTGCCATCGCATCTTGCAACGAAGCAGGTGACCAAACGACAGTGCATCAGGGCCTCGACATTCTCAAAAATCTGGCCCGCAGCTTCCATATCAAGCAGCTGGAAAGTTTGCTGGATCATCAGGAACCAATCCAGCCCGCCATCTTGCCAATGCTCAACGCCGTAGCCGACTGGCATCACACCGCCCTTTGTGAAATCTAGGGGCGATAAAAGCAACGAGTTGTTTTACTTGATTTCGTGGCGATTGTTTATTGCAGAAACGCATCGCTTTAAAAAGCCGTCATTCCAAACGCCCGCCCTATCGCGGGCGATTTGGAAACCAGCTTTGCTGACAACAAGCTCAACTCGTTGAAACAAAGCGGGGTTTCAGCTCGCGCTCCGCAAGGGCTACGCTTGGCTGGAATGACGTATGGGATGAAAATGCATCCATCTGGCCAAGCCGTGAACAACGGTTTTAAATTTGTTTGCTGGCAGTGGCGGCGTCTGCGCGATGATCCGAGGCATGGCACGTTTTGTTAAGCACAGCCGACAAGGCAATCTCTTCAAGCCACTAAACTCAAGCCTCTAGTTGCGAATCAGGTTTTCCGTTGGTGTCGGCGCGGTTTCCAGCGAACGCAGCATGTGCAAAAATTCGGTAATTTCCGGACTCAGTTTCTGGACTTTATCCAGCTTGGCGGTTTGAATACTTTGTGTCATTTTTTGACTTCCCTTAAGTTTCATTATAGGCCTGTGGCCTTAAAAAGCCTTTAAGCAGGCTTGCGATGAAACCCGGCACAACAGAACATTCAGGCCTGGTTCATGCAGAATTGCGGCAACCAAAAATTGCTGTTGTCCAAATTGCGAAACTATGTGTAACATCAGTTGTGGCAGCAATGACCTCAACCATCCAAAGCCCCCCTGGAGGAATTCTATGATCAACAAATTTTCAACAATACTTGCAGCAACTGTACTCGGCCTGTCACTGACAGCGGGTGTTGCTTCTGCTGGTGCCGTCGATGACGCCATCAAGGCCCGCAAAGCCTGCATGAAGGCCAATGGCGGTGCCATGGGCGTCATGGTGCCAATGATGCAAGGTGCCAAACCATACGATGCCGCAGCGGTTGGAACTGCCGTGGCTGCAATCGAAGCCGCCTGCGCAGGCTGGGATGGCTGGTGGGCTCCGGAAACCGCCAAGGGCGAAGCTGAAGTAACCAAAGCCAAGGCAGAAATCTGGTCGGATGCTGCTGGTTTCAAAGCAGCCAGCGCTGCATATTCTGCTGCCTTGACGGGCGTGAAGGGTGCTGCCGATGAGGCTGCATTCAAGACAGCCTTCGGTGCTTTCGGCGGAACTTGCAAGAGCTGCCACGAAGCCTATCGCATGCCATCCGAGTAAGCCATCATCAAGCTTTTCACCAAACGCAATTTTCTGGGCCTGGCGCTGCTGGTAGCGCTGGGTCTTGCTGTTTTCTGGGTGCTGACCATCCCGCGCCCCTTGACGTTGGCTGACATCCCGGCACACACTTCCAACCTGGAAAACGGCCAAAAGCTTTACAATGCCGGCGGCTGCCATTCCTGCCATCTTCCTGCCAAGGGATCGACAATTGACAAGGAAATTCCGGCTGGTGGTGCGCCCTTGCATACACCCGTGGGAACACTCTACCCGCCGAACCTGACGCCTGACGCCGAAACCGGCCTTGGCCAGTGGACCGATGTCGAGTTCGTCAATGCCATGCAAAAGGGTATCGGTCGTGATGGCGGCCATATCATCCCGGCCTTTCCCTATACATCCTATGCCCACATGACGGTGGAAGACGTGCTCGACATCAAGGCCTATCTCGCCACCTTGCCCGCCATCAAAAATGCCGTGCCTGCCCATGAGGTCTTCGCCCTGCCAATCGTGCGCCGGGGCCTTGGGGCCTGGAAATATCTCGGTCTCGACGAGACCAAAACCGTGACCGACAAAACCCAGAGTGACGGCTGGAATCGTGGCAAATACCTGGTCGATGGTGCAGGCCACTGCAACGAATGTCACACGCCCCGCACCGTGTTCATGACGATGAACACCTCGAAATATCTGGCGGGCGGTCCGCATCCTGAAGGCGAAGGCAAGGTTCCCAGCTTGATCAACCTAGTGGGCCGTGAAAAATACAAGGATGCCAAAGACCTCGCATCAGCCCTGCAGTTTGGCGAAATGATGGGCTACAGCAGATTGTCATCCGGCGGCATGGGCAAAGTGCAAACCAACATGTCAAAACTGCCAGAGGCTGACGTGCTGGCCATCGCTGAATATCTCACCAGCTTGAAGTAAGGCAGACCTGCCCATCGCGCAAACGTCGCTAATTTCTTCGCATTGTTTGTCGATGGCTGCTGTTGCTTTTACTCAACGACTGGGGGCAAGATGAAGACTTCGTTACAACTGATAAAGATGATAGTGTTCGATTGGCTGAAACAAGAGCGATGGCTCATCATTGGCCTTCCCATCATGGCGGTCCTTATTGTCGTCCACACGGTAAACCCAGTTATTTCGAGCAAGCCCGAAACAGTTGTTTTCATTCGCAGCCAACAAATCATTGACAAGTACCAAGTTTACAATCTGATCGGCTTCGTTGAACTTGCAAATGGCCGTACGGCCGCAGTATCAATTCCAAATGGCCTGGTGCCGCCTGTCCCCGGCAGCAGCATAAGGGTCATGCACAGCCAACATCTGCTTTTGGGTGACAGTTTCGAGTGGATTCAGTAATGGAATGTTTCGTCCATTTCATAAAGGCACCCCATGAAATCCCTCGACAGTAAACTCAAGCGCATCACCTCGGGCAAATACAAGCCCACAGACTTTATTGTAGCCGATGCCAAAGATCCCGAAATGTCGGCGGGTGTTTCGTCGCCGGGGCCCCGCGATCTGCATGATGAAAGCCGCGGCATGCATAATGTCGAAACCTTCCGCCAGTCCATTGTCGATGTAGTGAAACAGGGCGTTGTCGACATCATGCTGGTCGCCGCCTCCTCGCTGGAAGCGGTTACAGCCAAAGGTGCTTTCAAAAAGTCACGCGTCACGCCCGCCATTCGCGCCAATGACGCAACTGACATCTGGCGCGCCCGTGGCTCTTCCTACACCAAGGAAATGGCCCGCCCCTTCCGCACGGCCAACCTGGCCCACTGCAAAAAATTCGCCGATCTCGGACTTTACTCGGTGACGTTCAACAACGACCTCAGCGCCGACTATGCCCACCTTGAAGCCTACAACACATTCCGCGCCGATGCCGTGAAACATAAATTTCGCCACTTTCTCGAAGTCTTCAATCCGAATGCACCGAAGAACCTGTCACCCGAACAAATGCCGTTCTTCGTCAACGACAACATCCTGCGCTGCATCGCCGGCATGACACGCGCTGATCGTCCACTCTTCCTCAAAATGCCATTCAACGGTCGCCGCGCCATGGAAGAGCTTGCAGGCTATGACACCCAACTTGTCGTCGGCATTCTGGGCGGCGGTGGCGGCACCACACGCGATTGCCTCGAACTCATCCATCAGGGCGAAAAATCCGGCGCCCGCGTCGCCCTGTTCGGCCGCAAGATCAAGCTGGCCGAAAGCCCACTGGATTTGTTATCGTTTTTCCGCCCGGTGATTGAACGTGACATGACGCCAGCCGAAGCCGTGAAGGCCTATCATGCCGTTTTGGCCAAGAAAAAACTGCGTCCCGTGCGCGCGTTGGAAGATGACCAGATGATTACCGAGAGTGTGCTGGAAGGTTACAAGAAGTGACCCGCTCCGGCGTCGTTCTCGCCGGAACCATTGTTCTCGATATTGTCCACGTGATCGACCAATGGCCGGATGAAGAGCAAATCGCCTTCATCCGCCAAACCATCGAAGCCCCCGGCGGTCCGCCCCACAATGCGGCGGCAGGGCTTGTGAAACTCGGCGCAGAATTTCCCGTAACAATGATCTGCGTTGTCGGCGATGATGCGGCTGGCAATACCTTCGTCCGCATCGCAAGTGAACTTGGCCTCAACACTGCAAACGTCATTCGCGTTGCAGGTCACAGTACGGACGTGACCCATGTCATGACCTCAAAAGCCAGCGGCCGTCGAACTTTCTTTTATCATCCCGGTGCCAATGGCACGATCTTGGCGCGCCAAATGCTGCCACCCGATGACAGCGGAAAGATTTACTATCTCGGCTCGCCCGGCATATCGACCTCGATGGATGAAAGCGATGGCTGGCGCAAAGCCTTGAGCACTGCAAGACAACGCGGTTACAAAACCTGCATGGAACTCTGCCCGGTGCCCGCCGACTTGCAACGCGCCCAAACACTGCCGTGCTTGCCGCTGCTCGATTATTTCGTCATCAACGACAGCGAAGCCGAAATTCTCTCTGGCCAACCCGTGGTGTCGAATGGCCACTTCAGCATATCTCTGGCTTTGGATGCCGCGCAAAACTTGTTGGATCGCGGTGTTGGCGAACTGGTCAGCATCCACCACCCCGAAGGCGCTGTAGCGTTGCGAAAATCCGGCGAGAGTGCTTTTGCAACCTCTGTCAACGTGCCCCAATCCGAAATCATCGGCACAGTTGGCGCAGGCGACGCCTTTTATGCGGGTATGCTGTTTGGCATTCACGAGAACTGGTCACTCGATGCCTGCCTGGCCCTGGCCAACGCCTCTGCTGCAACATCACTACATTCGGCAACAACCTGCGCCAGTATTCGTCCGTGGGCGGAATGTTTGAACTACGCGCGGACCAAAGGCTTGCGATAACGGCCAAGGCTGCGGCTAAGCTCCCATCTGCACCGCAATTTTGCCCAGCACACCGAAATCACCTTCAATCCGATCTCCTGCAGCAATCGCCATGGGCACCAGGCAAGTGCCAGTCGTCGCGGTTTGTCCGGCTTTCATGCCGATGCCGAGTTGTGAAAGTTCATTGGCAAGCCAGGTCATGGCGATGCGCGGACTTCCCAGAACATTGCTGCCGCTGCCCTGCCATTCGCCTTTGCCTGCAACACGGCCCATGGGGGTGAAGGCCGCAAGGTCCATGCTGCGCCAAATGTCAGGTGCGGCATCACCAATAGCCAACCAGTGGCCACAGGCATTGTCGGCGATCAGGGCAAATTCACCGACGATGTCAAATCGGTCATAACGGCTATCTGGAATTTCGATTGCCGGATGCAGCGAGGCCACGGCGGCAAACACCTCTTCCTCCGTATACGGATGATCACGCGGCGGCAAGTCGCGGCCCAGCCTGAAGGCAAACTCCACTTCAGCCACCTTCATGTGATTGCGGCCAAACGCAATGGACTGCCCTGAACCCACCACACGCTCTGTGATGTACCGACCCGCGAGTGGCCCCGAAACACCAATATGTTTTTGTCCCGCAACACTGGTCGCCGCAATTTTCCAACCCCAAAGCGGACTGGCCGATTGCTGTTCCATATAAGCCTGTATCGCATAGGCCTCAACCCTGCTGCGCGGCTGCAAATCTGCAGGCAGATTTTCACAGCGGGTTTCATTGTGCCAATGGCGGCGAAGAAATTCGGAACTGGTGCGAAGGTCGGGCATCGGTCTATCCTACACAACTAAACCTTCAACGCAATCACCGCCAAGGACAACACCACCAGTGCGGAGACAACTGTCCGTGTGCGCATATAGTCAGTCGACAAATGCCCTTCGGCACCCAAGCGCCGATCAATCATTAGCAGCACAGCAAACAGCACCGCAAGACAGGCGAAAAACAAGCGGGACGATAATAGCAAGTAGGCAAACCATCCGGCCAAGGCAATGGCGTTGCTGGATAAGAAAAGATTGAGCCCCGTCTCAATCCCCGAAAGCTGCTGCCCCCACTGCACCCCGGCCATGAAAGATAGGATCAACAGGCCATAGCTTGCCGCGATATTGGAAACAGTGCCCAAGACGGGAACAGAAGCATGCCCTGCCCACAGCAGAAGGGCGGACACCACAAAAGGCAGAGCACCTGCAAAGGCAAGTGGACGGGTGATGGCGGCAGAGGTGTTTTGCATGAAGCTGGTTGTGGCGATGAAACGCCACGCGATCAAGAGGGGGATTGATCCAAAAGCGGCCGTTCAGGGTATAAGCAACATGCGTCTCCTGGTACTTGCCCTGCTCACCATCTTCGCCGCGCCCGCGATGGCCGAAGATTATGCCCGCGTCACCGACCGTGGGGCTTTTGTCAGTCTGGTGTCAGGTAAAAGCCTGACAAGTTTGGGCGTCAGTCTCACGGTCAGCCCGTCAGGCTCCATCGGCGGTCGCGCCTTCGGCCGCGACGTCACAGGCACTTGGACATGGAACAGCGGCTTTTTCTGCCGCACCATGAAAGCCGGCGACAAACTGTTCGCCCGCAACTGCCAGCTGGTGCAACAGAAGAGCGGCCGCATCCGCTTCATCGCCGACAAGGGCACCGGGGCAACGGCTGACCTGCGCATTCGCTGAGGATCAGAACAGCCGGAGTTGCAATTTTATGGGAGACAACAAAACTAAGCGTCCGACTTTTCCTTTTTTGGTGGGATTGACATTTTGTGGGCTTAAGTCTACTTCCCACCTATAACTTCATCAATGGACCTTGCCATGGCAGACATAACAGATCTCACATTTCACCCCGATGCCAAAGGTCGCATTACCTTGGGCAAGCTGGCTGAAGGCGTGTCAAGTTTTCGGGGCCACCGTGAAAAAGACGGCAGTATTGTTTTGCGTCCTTATGTTGAAATTCCAGCCCACGAACATTGGATATTCCAAAATCCTGAGGCACTTGCCAGCTTGAAGCGAGGGCTTGCAGATTCAGGAGCGGGCCGTGTTGTCTCACGCGGCAGTTTTGCAAAACACCTCGAAGACTGAATTTCGGCATGAGTTTCGCGATTGTCTTTTCGTCTGAAGCCGACGCGCAGATGGACACGATCGAAATCAACCCCGCTTTGTCGAAACGCTGCAAAGCCGTCCATAAAGCGTTGGCGTTTTTGGAATCAAATCCACGCCACCCCGGTCTGAAAACCCACAAATTCACCGCAATGATCGGCCCAAACGGCGAAGACGTATTCGAGGCCTATGCTGAAAATAACACGCCGGGTGCTTATCGGATATTTTGGATGTATGGGCCAGCGAAAGATGTGATTACAGTTCTGGCGGTGACGGCGCATCCATGATTTTTCTTAAAAAGGGAAGCGTCCCCGTTTCTGGGTCAATGTTGCGGCTGGGTTGGCTGTTGGCGACCTGGGAAATGTCTATCGCGATTCACATCCAAATCTTTTTCTGACTGCATTTGCATTTTATTGTTTTGGTTTTGTGATTATTTTGGGTCTCGCCGGAATAGGTTTGATGGGATTGTACAATGTGGTGACGGAGGGATTTCCGCCGCTTTAAAAAACACGTTTACCCGAACAGACTTTCACTCATCAGGAGATCAAAATGAGTACATCTTCCTTCAGTTTGAAACGCCACTCAGCTTGGTGGTTTTTAACAATTGATGCAAGCCAAACTAACCAACTATAACGGATGTATTGTGGTATCCGGAGGAACAATGATGCAAATTACGTTTTCGTATCTGGCATTTATAATACTGATGCTTGGTTGGTGCATCTTTGTATTTTGGTTTGGCTTTTTCCTGTTCAACAGGACGCGGAAATCAATCAAAGACGGTTTTTTGAGAACTACGCAGTACTCGATAGATAGAACTAAAAATCCGACCAAATTTATGCTTGTGTTTTGGTTGTCTTGGCTGGTGTACATTACAATTGCTGCAACTGCGTTGCTGATGCTTCCCCAGACTCTAACTGCGTTGTTAAATGCAATAGCCAGTCAAAATTGAAAATTTAACCTAGTTTTTTCGAATTTTTAGGAGGTCAATATGCCCACATCAAGTTTCGTGGAAACATGGTTTCAAAAAACCTTTCAGAATGCACAAAATGACTTTACCACCGCCAATGGAATTGCAGGTCTGTCCTTCAATACTGTTCTGAACACTACCAGTATCATGATACAACAAGCTGCTCATGGCACATTGGGTGGTAAGATTTATGATGCAGCAAGACTCGTTCAAACAACTACGATAGATTACATTACTAAAGGTGCGTTCAACCCTGGATCTTCAGCAGAAATTGCGGGAATAGTGGGTGGCATTGCGGCGGGATTGCTTGCCGGTGCATTTCTTGGACCAACGATAGCAGGTGGAGCCGCTGCAGTTGCAGTAGGAATGGTCGGTAGCTGGCTCGCAGAAGCTCTTGTTGATACGATCAATGAGCAATACCCCAACCTTGGAGCTGACTTTCAGAGTTGGCTTGGTGGCTTGCAAAATGACATTCAAAACGCAGCAGCGAACGCATGGGCTGCTGCGGTGGACGCTTGGAATGATGCAACGGGTGCTGCTTCTGACTTTTGGCAAAACCTGAGTTGGGGTGACTTGAATGGCAATGGTGACCCGGACTGGATGAACTTCCCCGACGCTGGCTCATTGCTGACCGATCCCTTGGTCATAGACCTGAACGGCAATGGCGTCACCTTGCTGCGGGTTAAAGGGGACGCTTCCCTTTTCACATTGGACTTCACACAAACATCTCCACCCCCACCCCAAATCTCCTCGCCAGCGCCTTCGCCAGCGCCTTGCTGATCTCACGCCGCCCATTCAGAATTTCTGAAATCCGGCTTTGGGGTGCGCAATCGACGAGGTCGGTTTGTGACAGGTTGTGTTGCTGCATGAGGAAGCGCAGCACATCGCGTGGAGGTGCATCTGGTATTTCCACGTGATCCGCTTCGTAAGCCGAAACTTGGTTGGAGAGATAATCCAGCACGTCGGCCAAAGGATGGTTTTCGTCTTCACCAACATCATCCAGCAGTTGGTTCATCACGGCGGCGGCGCGGGTGTAGTCTTTCTTCGTAATAAAGGGGACGCTTCCACTACTGTCCGGTCGTTAATCGAACAAATTCAATTGGTTGGTTTTCAATGATTGTTGTTCGCTGTAATCATCATCGAAAAAGGCTTTATCCATGGGCATTTTCTCGAATGGCGTGAGGCTGAGAACCTGTAGCATTGTG
>JANOVS010000192.1:0-18237 GCA_031417515.1 Hyphomicrobiales bacterium | reverse complement strand
GCTGTCTAACCGAGGAGCTCACCAGACGTGGCATCCACCAAGACGCGGGACACATTGCCGCCGTCCTTCAAGGTGACAGCATATACGCCAGACTGCAAGAGCTTGACTTTCAGGACCTTGGCACTTGGATAATACTGCTGGGCAATGTAGGCCGCTTGAGATTCGCTTACCGGATATTGATTGTCATAGGAATCAGCATACTGCGTAATCGCCCGGTATCTGCGAACCTTGCGGGTCTGCTTGCGCTGCTTGCCGTTGCCTTGGCCGTAGCCTTGGCCGTAGCCTTGTCGGTCTCCGTAGTTGTCTCCTGCTTCAGCCATGGTGGGCACCGCCACCAGTAGAACCGATGCAAGAACACTTACTGCCCCCAGAAATGTCTTCACTTAAATAACTCCATTTTGTTAGAGCCACCTATACGGATTCCATGCTGAACGCCAGATGAACAGCAACACCCCGCAGCATTTTGCGTCACACTCGATTTCCACATGCTTTACAAATGTTTAACTTGAAAAACTGAACCTGGATTGTTATTTGCGCAAGGGCGCTGACAGAACTTTGCCAGCGATCTTTTCAAGCGAGCGCCCGCCGATGTAACCTCCAACGCCAATTGACAAAAACTCCCAAAATTGTGGCGGCAGAACCTGCCATCTGGGATTGAAAGGCAGGGTTCGCCCAGTCAACAAATCAGCAAGTGGCAAAAACAGCCCCACCAGTAGCAGAAAACCCAGCAGCGTGAGCATCAGAATCGGTCGCCAACTGTAGGACAACCAGTGCTCCGAACGAATTTCAGCCAGGACGATGGCTTGCTCAAGTTCCAGGGATTTTCCCATGTGGTCGGTCAATTTCAATTCAAGTTCGGCCTGCAGTTTTTTCCGCAATTCAGCGTCCTTGATATGGGCGTCAAGCAGTTTGCTGATCGGCCCACTCATCAGGCTTGACACCAAATTGATGATCATAGGAAGGGGTAACACCATCAGATAGCCTCCTCGCGGGATTTTTTGATGCGCTTGTAAATGATGATTGCCAAGGCGATCAGCAGACTTGCCAAAATCAATATCAGTGACAATTTGAAAGTAGCGAATGCCCAAAACTGCAGAACGGCCAGCAACATCGCAGCCAAGGCGCTCCACAGGGTTTTACTTTGTGCAACGGGTTTTCCCTTGGGAACATCGACAGGCAGATTTGCATCATTGGCCTTGGATCCGGCCATGAACAACGCAGCCTCGGCTGCCCGTCGTTTCACCAACCCCGGCAAAACCTGGCCCCCTGCCTTGTTCCAAAGTGCCAAGCGACGCGGCACTATTTCAAAGTCGCGGCGATTGATTGCGGCAAGTACACTCGAATTTCTGAAATTTCCCAGCCCCACATTATAGGCAAAAGACACCAATGCTGAAAACTGAGCATCCGAAACAGGAACTCTTATTTCGGCAGTTACACCTTTTGAAAACATCTCGACATCTTTGCGCAATATCTCGGAAGCTTCCTCGCGGGAAATTTTGAGTGATGCCGTGACCTCAGGTTTACCAGCCATGGACGTATGACCAAAACCAATGGTCCAAACGCCCACCGCATCACGATAAGCCGCCGACCGAAATCCTTCGAATTGCTTGATCAGCGCCAGACCTTCATGTGTAATTTTCATATCAGGCCCTCCTTTCGTTCCATCGGTTTGCCAAAAGCCGCAAACAGCAAAACTGCTGCCGCCAGCATAAACTGGTGCATGGTCATTCTCCTGGGATTGTTGATTTGTTGCAGAAGGGAAAAAGTCATCGCGTGTTCCAGTCACTTCAAAAAACCCTGAGGATAATTCATATAAGAACTGACAACCGCTCCCAGCGATATGGCAAGTGCCAGCACGCCGGTCAGGATCAGCCAGCTGCCCTTTACGCCCACCAGCGCATCGCGAATTTCCCGGACGTCGGTGCGGATGGCTTGCAGTTCGGTTTCGACATTTTCCATGCGGGCCTCGAGCTTGCCAACATCGCGTTCAATATCAATCATCCCAGCCTCACCAACTGACAATCAGCACGACGCCGTTGCCTCCCCGACCACCTTTGCCGCCTGTGACGCCGGCTCCGCCACCGCCGCCGCCACAACCTGTTCCGCCATTGCCGCCATCGCCACCGATGCCGGCATTGTTGGAGCCGCCGCCCGTGCCTGGAGAAGCAATCAACGGCAGCGGGAAGGCGTTGCTGGTGTGGCCGAATTCGACACCTTGCGAGCCATGTCCACCAACAGCCGTACCGCCAGGTCGGGTGACGAATATGCCGTTGCCGGTAAATCCACCGCCAGCAAAGTCGGCACTGGTCGTACCCGCTCCACCTGCCCCGCCAGCTGCAAAACTGGCAAGACTGACCGAACTTCCAACTGCGCCCGTTTGGGCCCCGCCAGTTGCGCCAATTGATCCGGCGAGAACTGTCAACACGCCAAGACTTTGCAAGGGATTGCCCAGAATTGCGGCAGTCGCAGCAGCCCCCGCCGCGCCGCCTGCCGTCGCCAGCCCCGCACCACCGCCCGTGGGATCGACGGTAGAAGTCAGAAGAATGCGGTCAGACGCAGGGAAACTCAAGTCGGGCCGTGCAGAGACGTAAGAGTATGTTCCGGCGATACCGGCAGCACCTACATTTCCACCCGCTCCGCCCAGGCCAGCAAAGCAAAAAAGGATATCAGGCAATGCAAATGTCGGAATGACAAGTCGGGCATTTCCGGCCCCGCCGCCGCCGCCTCCACCGCCGCGCGCCGTTGCAGCGGCGCCTGAAAATCCGCCACCGCCACCTGCCCCACCACCAATGGCCAGTATCAGCGTATTGGATTTTCCACGCGGTTTGATCCAGGGCTGAAGTTGCCCCGGTGCGCGAAACACTTGAATGTCAGCCCCATTGAACGGGCTGGCGAGATTGGAAAAATCAAACATCAGCACCTCCTCATTGCGTGTAGCTGCCACCCAGAACTGTCAAGGCAAAGCCAGCCGCGACAGCAGTTCCAATAGTGCAAGTGATCTTGAAGCCCGCAGGCAAGGCGTAGTTCAGCGCGAGTTCATAAGGTGGCAGACTTGCAACTTCAGAAAGGGTTGTCGCTGGCAACGTCATTTCAGCCACAAGGCTGTTATTGGCCGCCGTCACATTGCTGGCGCCATTGTTTACAAACACCCGCAAAACCGTTGCAACGTTTGTACCCAGCGGTCGAGCCACCAGCCGCTGCACAAAGGCTCCATCGGCACCTGCGGTAAAAACCGAAGCAATGGTGCCGGTTCCATCCTTGGCTGTGTTGGCCGATAACAAGGCAGCGGATGCCCATTGTATGTCACCTTTTTTCGAAAAAATCGGAGAGGTATTAATTGCCATTTTTGCATTCCTTTCAATTCATGATGAGATGGCTTGCCGCCAAAAGCCCGATTTCGATTCCTGCGGGCTGAAACAGGTCGCGCAACAATCCAGCCTCGCGCGTGCGAAATTTTGCCGTTGTGGAATTATACCAAAGCTGGCCATCAACGGGACTTGCTGGATCGGCGGCTTGCGGTTGCAACACAGCCGTGTTCGGCAAGTTGACCCGCCCCGATGCAGCATCAATGACGATGGCTTCGTTGTAGCTCGATCCATTTGCACTTACCTTGAAGTGGAATGAATCATCACCAGTCGTGCCTATTTCCGCACGACCTGAGAACCCGGTTTGAAATAGAATGGATGCCGTATCGCCAGCCACATTCTTGTTGAGCTTGATTTGATGGCCATTGCCGACGTGATTGAACAGCGTTGCAGCTGCTGCGACGGTCAATTTGTTGGTTGTATCAGCCGTGGCATTGACGCCCAACAGGGAAAGGTTTTGCAAGCTGCTGGGAACGCCGGGACTCACCCAAACACTGCCATTGTAGGTCAATAAAACATCCTCGTCGGAAATCCACAGCCGCCAGCCCTCCAGCGGGGTCAAATATCGCCAAGCCCCCTCCATCCGGAGGGCAATCTTGCCAGCCTTTCCCACCCATTCGCCCAAGGGCGAAACAGGGATGAGATAGCGCTGGCCATCGGCCGGGCTCGCGGGCGGCGTTGCTATAACACGCGAAACCACGGCGAGATGAATAAGGCCATCCAGAAGAGACAATGCCTCATTGTGCGTCACATGTTTTTGGGCTTGCGACGCCGCGAGATAGGGCATTTGCAACAGGGGTGAATCAGGCATTCAAAATCCTTTCCAAAATAGTGCCGGGTCCGGTGGCCGCACTTATTTGCGCCAGCCGCACCGTGAGGCTTGATGGGGGAGCGCCAAAATCCGCGGTCATGTCACCGTCGCTGTAAAAAACCTCTGGCAAACCCGTGATGAAACTGCGCACCACATTGCCAGCATTCATGATCTCGGCCCGGTAGCTTTCAGTTGTTTCAGCCAGCGGCACTTCGGCGAATTCCCAACTGTCGCCGCCACTGCGGGTCTGTCTGATCCAGCTCAGACGCACTCCAGCTCCGTCCCGCCGCGCCTTGGCATGAACAGGTGCCAAGGGACGTAAACCCCGCAGCGTTGCATTGATGGCAATCTGCAAAAACGCCGGATGGCCATGATCGAGACCCTGTGGGCCAATGCGCCAATTCGAGGGCAAACTCGCAGCCTCAGCTGTTACGATCGGTTGCACCACGGCACCATTCAGCAGCACAAAATTCTGCCCGACGGGCCGCGTTGCCAACATTTCCTGAGCCGATCCGGCCAGCGTTCGCAACAGCCCTGTCAAGCGATAGCTATTGGGTGCGATCAACGTGGCATTGAGAAATTGCAGAATTTCAAACCCGGTTTCCGGCGTGCCAATGGCAACCAGATTTTTGCCATCCAGCAATTCATCTTCGCTTACCGAAACCAAAGCGCCATAATCCAGCAACACATCAACTGCATGCGAATAGTCCAGCCGCCATTGCAAACCCTGCGGCAAGGCTGTTTGCAACGCGCCAATTGTGGCTTGTGCATCAACAAAGCGGTTGAAATCAAAGCTCGCAGAACCACTGCTTTTGAAAAGGCCCAATCTTCCCGGCCACGGTTCTGCCTGCGCTGCAACCCAAGGCCCAGCATCGCCAACGGTCGTTGCCAGATCCATCAGCAGCGCAAAAGGCTTCCCATAAACCTGACTGGTCTGCACCGCCGATTGCCGGGCGGGCGCCGGGGCAGGATCATAAACCGCATTCTCATGATTGACGGCATCACACTTGCGCAGCGTGCCGTCAGCAATGGATTGCACGCGCAGTTTTTGACCAGCAACCGTCAACACGTCGCCGGGTTCAACTGCGAGCGCACTTGGCGGCAAGGCGAAACTGCTGCGGGTCCGTTGCACCCAGGCTTCCGCCAAGGCCACATCGGCGCGGCTTTGCGCCAGGGATTGTGAAAGCGCTGCTGGCAGATTGAGGTTGATCTCGCGACTGCTGGCGGTTTCCAATTGTTGTTGCGTCACCGCCGCCGTTCGATAGTCCAATCCAGATTCAATATAGCCAATGCGAATGGCGCGCGGCAGATCGGTTTCCTGGGTTCGGGTTTGTGAAAGCAGCGGCGTGTCAGCAGAAATTTCGCCGAGCTGTTGTAAGGTGAAATCATCTGTTGAGTTTTTGCTCCGTGGACGGAACTTTATTTTTCCATCACTTTCGACAGCATCTATCGCAAAACTTTGCAGCAGGCCTTCCAGCCCATCGCGTGCCGACATGGGCCGATCCAAAACAAATCCATCAACGAGGCCTGCCACGTCACTCGTCTCAACATCGGTCAAACCGAAACGGCCCGTCACTTGTGTGATCAGGTCACCCAGATCAACCGATGCCATGCGGCCATTCAGCCAATGGCCGCGTGCAACATTCACACCATCAGCCCAGATATCGGTACGCACCGGAAAGGCCGGATAGGGCCTCGCATCCCATGCCCAGTAGTGTATCCGGGCGGCGTTCACCATGGGGGCAGCATAAAGTGTGGACAGCGGATTATGACTTCCCGACGCTGACCAATAATCCTGCATTGTCCTGACATAGCGGTTCTGGATCAGGTCATCCTGTTGGCCACCTGAAAATGGCGGCAGGGCATTCTCTGAAGATTTTGCATCAACAAAAACATTGGGACCATTGGTGCCCTTGTCGATGGCCGGGCAGCCAGCTTCGGTAAACCAGATGGGTTTGGATTGCGGCACCCATGATGTGGCGACACCAGATTGTACGCCTCCCGGCCTGTTGAAATGCTGATTGCTCCACCAGTTTTTCAAATCCTTGACGCGAAACACCCAAGGCTTGCCATAGGTGCCATCGCTGATGGCGGTGCGGATTTGCGCGTTGCGATTTCCACTCGAAGCATAGAACCAGTCATAGCCCTCGCCGCCCGCCACATTGGCTTTCAAATAATTGACGTCATAGATCGACGCGTAGCCCGCCGCTGCATCAAGATGTGCGGCACCATCGCGCCAGTCGCTCAGGGGCATGTAATTATCGACGCCGATGAAATCCACGTTTGCTGAAGACCACAGCGCATCAAGATGGAAATACACATCGTTGCTGCCGTCTGCGGGTTGGTGGCCAAAATATTCGCTCCAGTCCGCCGCATAGGAAACCTTGGCACTGGGCAGAATGGCTTTCACTTCCGTGGCCAATTGCTGCAGGGCCGTAACCATCGGAAAAACAGCGGCGGCGGAGCGCAGGGTCGTGAGTCCGCGCAATTCGCTGCCAATCAGAAATGTTTCAACACCTCCGGCCAAGGCACAGAGATGGGCATAGTGCAGGATCATCCGGCGATAGCGCCATTCGGCAGGGCCTGCGTAATTCACCACGCCGCCAGAGGTTGAGAAATGTGATGGCAAGGCATTGCCCAAGAACGCAGTAACTTGCGTGGCCGCCGCCGTCGTCTTGTCTTGCGTGCCAGCAAGGCCCGGTGCCACATCACAGGTGATACGGCCTCGCCACGGATAAGCCGGTTGGCCTGTTCCGCCATAGGGATTGGGCAGGCTGTTGCCTTGCGGCACATCCATCAACACAAACGGATAGAACATCACATCGAGGCTTCGGGCGTGCATGTCCTGAATGGCCCGGATGACGCTTTGGTCTGAAGGCGAGCCGCCAAAGGCTGGCGCACCAGCCACCTGGCTGACAACTGTAGCACCACTCCGCGTAAGGCCAGCCACCTGCCATGTGCCACCGGTCGTTACCTTGACGGCATTGTCGACACGCGGCTGCACAAGGCAGGTGCCACAGCGCAGATCGGTGCCAAACCACGCCACGACAAGCGATGTCGCAGCAAGATTTCTGCAAGACCCCTGCAACTGGTCCATGGCCACCGAAAAGTCGCTGCGTTCAGCCGAAGCATGGGCGTTCTCGGCGGCAGTTTTTCCGGGGCCGCTTTGGCGCGTGACGATGGTGGTGTCGTAGCCAAACTCGGTGCTGCCGGGAATGATGTTGACAGCCCGCACCAATTCTGCGGCTCCATTGCCGTGGCGCAACACCTCAAATGAAAACTGCGGCACGCGGTTGCCAAAATCCTGCAACGGCAAGCGCTCGAACACGATGTAAGCCAAGCCGCGATAGGCTGGCGTATCAGTGGTGCCTTCAATGGACTGGATAAAGCTGTCAGGATTTTGCGTTGCGCTGCCGGTGTAGAGCCTTGTCGTAAAGCCGGACATGTCGACGAGTTTGCCATCGGCCCAGACTTTGCCAAGGCCATCGATCTCACCTTCACACAGGCCCACGGCAAGATTGGCGAAATAGCTGTAAGTGGTGGATTTGGCCGATGGCCCGCCTTTCGAAGAAGCCTTTTGCGTATCAGTCCTGGCCACCTCTTCCAGATTGGTGGCCCAGATGACCTGGCCCGAAAGCCGCATGCGACCCCACATCACGGGAATGGCAGCACCTTCTTCGGAAGCCAGCACGCGCAAATCAGTGAGGCGTGGACCTTCGCCGCGCTTCGTGCCGCCACCAAACAATTGCTGGTCAACAAAGTTCCCGGCAATGCCGCCAATGGCGCGGCCAATTATGCCACCGACAGGCCCACCCACCAATGTGCCCAAGGCCGCACCGGCATATTGCAAAACGACTGTGGCCATGGATTATTCCTGATCCGGAAATCTGAAAATAAAAGCGAGATGCCGCCGCCACCAGGGCGACAGAAAAATTTCACTGACGGCTGAACCATCCTGGGCATGCACCATGGTGCCAAGGCCCGTGGCGATGCCTGCATGCTTGGCAGGCAGATGCGGCTTCCAGCGAAACAGCAAAACGTCCCCTGCCCGGAACTTCAAATCCGGCACGGCCACCATGTGCCGCGCCGCCGCTTCTGCCAAAGCCTCACGCCCGCCCGCCTCCGCCCAATCAGCAGCATAGGCAGGCGTTGCTTCGGGCTCATCGCCAAGGCATTCGCGCCAAACCCCACGCACCAATCCCAAACAATCACAGCCCACGCCTTTCAGGCTGGCCTGATGACAATAGGGCGTGCCAATCCAGCCGCGGGCAGCGGCCACCATGCGTAATTCAGCATTCATGATCTTCAGCGCTTTCCGCCATTGTTCGTGGCATCGCCAGGCACCGGATAGGCCATGATGAAATCGGTTCCCGGCATATGGGGAAAGCCCCGGAAATTGACGGTATTGGCAAATTTGTTTTTGCAGGTTGCAAATTGCTTGTCGCAACCCGCCCGCACCGTCACACTGTTGCCGGGTGCAACAGCAAATGGAAAATTCACCGCAAAATCCAACTGCGTTATGCCACCCGAAAACCTGTGGCGCTTGATGGGTAAGCTGCGCCCGGTTCCGGCCCCACTGGTGAACGCAATTGTGCCGCGCGTCGCCCAGTCATCGGCAAAGCCAACGCCATTGAGCGTCAACGTGGCTTCGCCAACACTGGCAACTGTGCCCGAAGCTTGAAAGGCCACCGTGTTCAAATTCACACCACAGCGCCCATCACCCAAAAGTGCATCGCAGCCAAATTGATAAATCCTGCCCTTGGGCTGGTTCATCAAATGGGCCAATCCGCGCAGTTCTGCCTCAAAGGCCCCTGCCCCAAAAGTCACTTCACCCAGATGGCCCTTGTGCAACAAAAGCCGCATGGCGGCGTTCTGCCAATTGACCCGCCAGATTTCAATGGCCGCGTGGTCAAAATCACCTGCCTTCAGCCGCGCCTCATCAAGCCTCGCTGACTGCAAGGCACCGCGCACTTCCAGATTGTCGATGGCGAGGCCGAGCGATGTTTCAATCTCGCTGCCGGTAAATCCTGCAGAAGCTTCGAAACTTGTGCCATCAAAAACCAGCACAGAATCATGATCAGTAAAGCCCAGCTTCTCGCCGCTTTTCAACGTCACGCGCCAACAATGGCAAAGTGTTGTGGTACCACTGTCGAGATGGGCTTGCAGGCCCGCCGGTAAAATTCTCATGGCTTCACCTCAACCAGCGGAATATCCGGAATTTCGCCTGCTTCAAAATGCGAGAGGTTGACGGTGATTTCATCCGTGTCAAAACGCACTGGCACATCAAATTCAAAACCGGCGGTGACTGTTGCCAGATTGACGGGAATACTGCCTACATTGAAAGTGATCAGTCCTGTATCATTCACCGTGAAAGCCGTGGTTGCCGATCCATTCACCGCCACCAGCAGGGTTGCCACGACAGGGGCATGGATAGGTCGGGCATAGGTCCGCGTTGGCGCACCATAGTTTTTCACCAATTGAAAACTTGCATTGCTGCCATTGCCGGTGCCGATCAGTTGGTCAGTCCGGGTTGGCGTTGCTGTCGGCCCGCAAGATTTGAAATCCGTGTAGTCCTTGAAGCGAAAACCATGCAGCCGCCCGCGTCGCGCCTCAAAAAAATCGATGACGGTCTGCAACTGCGCCACGGATTTTATGCCAAAGCCCACATTGTATTTGCGGCGTGAATGGGACCAGCGGCTGTTGCGTTCCTCTTTGCCAGAAGCTGTTGACACCACATCGGTGCGCCGTTCGGGTCCACCGCTGGAACCCCGAGAAATTGCAGTGGGAAATCTCACATCATCATAAAGCATACTATAGATTCCCCATTTACAAATTTCTTTGCCCACGGGCCACAGCGCGGCTCACCATGGCGGCCACCTGGCCTTGTGATTGCTTGAAACCCTGAACATCAGGCGTCGAAATATTGATGGTAATATTGCCACCGCCACCGCCACCCGCCATGCGCACGCCGAGCTTTCCATTCGCAGCGCGGGCCAGCGGCACAATGGCCTCAGGCCCCGCTTCGCCCATCAGGCCGGTGCCACCACGCAAGGGAAACATCACAGGACTGTTGACAATGCCACCGTTGGCAAAGGGCTGAATGCGACCACCAGAAACAATATTGCCCCGCGCATTATTAAACAGACCACCCAACAAATTGCCCGCCAGATTGCCCAGAGGCTTCAGAGCCGCCGAAAGCGCCTGATTGGCCAGCGACAAGGCAAGCCCCCTGAACACATCAGAAAGTTTGCGCCCATGGATCACAGCACCTGCCAGCGATGTCACCAGCTTGTTGCCAAAACTGTCAGCCAGCCGCGACAAGTCCTGCATTTCCAGTCGCAGCTCTGCCGTGCGCTGACTGAGGGTAGAAGTCGTATCTTCCATATCAATCCACCACCATTAAAAAGGGCCCTCATCCGGCCACTCACACATCAATTCTTCCAAACTCTGCCGATGCAGCGGCATCTCAGCCGATCCCAGCGCCGCCATGATCTCCCGCAACGTGCAGCGCCAAAACTGCTCCGGCGGAATGCCTAGCGTGCCGATTCCCAATTGCATCACCCGCGCCCAGGGAAAGCGCTCAACACCTGCCATCCGTTTCACCCAAAAAGGTTGCCTTCAGCAGTTCCGCCACGATACGCAGATAACCCGCTGCTCCTCCGTGTACGGATAACTTGGCCACGGCTTCGTCGGTGATGCTTGCACCACCGCCGCGCAAGCCAGCGCCAATCACCTTGATGGCGTCACTGGCCTTGATGCGTCCGCTTTCAAAACGTTCGGCAATCGCCAACAAATCCTCGCCACCATAGGCATGTTCAATTTCAGCAAGGGCACCCAAGGTCAGGCACAGCACGCGCAACTCTCCGCCCAGCTCGACTTCGATCTCGCCACGATGTCGGTTCACCATGGTCAGATCACCGTGAAGGTCAGAAGCCCAGCGGATTCGAGGGCCATTTCAAATGTCACCTCGCCGTCATGGCGGGCGGCAAATTCAAGTGCTGTGATCTGGAACAGCCCTTGCACAATGCCAAAATCCGGAATGACCACTTGCCAATTCAGGATACTGGCGTTGAAAAAATATCCGCGAATGGTGGCGTCGCTGCTGGCATCCTTGAAAATGCCTTGGCCGCGCAAGGCCGCAGTTTTCAGTCCGGCACCGGCCAGCAGCTCACGCCATGCACCAGCCGATTCCTGGCTGGTGGCGTCAACACTTTCGGCATTGAAAGCCAGCGAATTGCTGCGCAAGCCTGCAACAGTCACATAGATGCCGGTTCCGGTGGAATCGACTTTCAACAAGAGATCGCGGCCTTTTTGGGCAGCCATGGGGTGTTCTCCTCAGAGGGGTTCGGTTGCGGCGCGAAAGCGCAATGTGGCGTTGAAGTTGTTGGTGGCCTTGGCCTTGCCGACATTCCAGAATGTGGATCGCAGATTGATCAAGCGATGATCGGTCAACACCAAAACTACATTGTCCAGCGTTGCTTCGATGGTATTGCAAATGGCTTGAGCGCGGGCCCGGCCGCGTTCATTGGTCACCACGTCAATGCTGATAAAATGTTCGTGGGCCTTTTGCGTTGAGGTGCTCCAGTCGCGGGATTCGATGCCGCTGAAAACGACATAAAGACCCGGTTCACCGCGTGGCACTTCATCAAACACATGGGCACCAGCCAGCAGCGCGGTCAACGTCGTATTGGCCAACAGCGCACTGCGCATGGCCTGTTGCAGGGCAAGGGCAGCGTTCATTGCAACCTCATCACGCGGTAGGTGTCGATGATTTCAAGCGCAGGCAATGGTGGCACATGGGCCTCGGCATCGCCGCGGTTTTGAAACCAGTGGGCAATGATCACCAGCATTGCCTGGCGCAAATCCTGTGGCACGGCAGATCCAGCCGAACCAAATCCACTTGTGAAGCGAATCTCAATGCCGTTTGCCGGACGGCTGCCACGCGGTGGTAGTCTGCCAGATCGCAAGGCCATGCGAGCGGGCTTTGATGCTGCGTCCAAAAAGTAATGGGCGGGATCATAAGTCGCCGCCACATCAGCATCGCTATAGATGATGACATCAGCAATCGCCGACACCGGGAAAAGCCCCAGCGATTGAACCGGGCTATCCGGCCAGCAATCCAGAAACAGCGACCACCCCTGATTGATCAGCCGCAAGCCACTGCGCTGTTCCACCAGCCGCCGGGCCGCACTGATCAGGTTGGTGACATAGGCATCATCATCTGCATGGGGCACACGCAGATGGGCCTTCGCTTCCACCAGGGAAACTGGTTCCACGGCAGGCGGTGTTGTTAAAATGAGTGACATGAAAATCTCGACTTTCATCCGCTGAAGAAATGCTCCCCCTCCTGAACGGAGAGGGAGCGGCGCATCTCGACGGGGAGGACGCCTTACGACACGCCAAACTTCAGGGTCTTGATGGCATCAAAGTCCTGAATGCCGCCGCCCACGCGCTTGGTGGTGTAGAACAGCACATAGGGTTTCGAAGAATAGGGGTCGCGCAGCATGCGAACCCCCACCCGGTCAACAATCAGATAGCCGCGCTTGAAATCACCAAAGGCGATGGCATGGGAATCCGTGGCGATGTCGGGCATGTATTCAGACTCGACAACCGGGAATGACAACAGCATGGCATTGCCATCCGCCGTTGCTGCCGGTTGCCAGAGATAATTGCCTTGCGCATCCTTGAATTTGCGAATGGCAGCTTGTGTCGAACGGTTGAGGATCCAGCGGCCATTCTGGCGATACCCGGCTTTCACACCATAGATCAGGTCAACCAGCTTGTCGGAAGGATTTGAGGCCGCGAAGCCACCTGCCACACCCGTGGCAACGTAACCCGTATTGCCCCATGTCCAAGCGGCGTTGGCCACCTTGGGATAGTCCATGAAGCCGCGGGGTTTGTTGGTGCCGTTGCCGACGATGAAGGCTTCCGATTCCTGTTCGGCGAAAACCGTTTCCACTTCACGGGCAATCCATTCATCAAGATTGACAGCACTGTCATCGAGCAGGGCTTGTGTTGCCGCAGGCATGGCATAGATTTCCATGGCCGGAAATTGCAGTTCGGCAAGAGTTGGCGAATTGGTTTGCGGACGGGCCGCAATTTCACCCACCCAACCAGCCGAGGCACCCGTAGTAGCAAAAGGCTTTTTGTAAATCGAAGATGAAACCTGCCGCACATCCGCAATGCTGCGCATGGGTGAGGCCTTCGACAACAATCGGCCAATCTCGGCTTCCGTCTCAGATGGCACGAGATAGCCGCCATCCGGATTGGAACCGATGGACATGGCCTTGGCTTCAAGCGCTGAAAGCCCATGGTCCTCGCCTTTGCGCACATAGGTGTCAAAGGCCCGCTTGTGTTCGGTCGGTTCCTCGCGCCGTTCGGCCGACAAGGTGGGGCGGCGCGATTTCAGCGTCAGCTCATCAATGGCACGGTTGATCCGTTCAACTTTCTCCGCCGTCACCACATCGGCACTCATGCGCTTTTCAATTTGTGCCAAGCGTTCGTCATTGGCATCCTTGAAGGCCTCAAAAGCCATCACGATGTCGTCGTGGTCAGCATTAGCGGTTGCCACCTTGGTTTCAAAAGGCTGGTTCATGTCCATATTTAGAATTCTCCATTATCACATTGAATAAACATTGTTTTCAGTCACGGGCGTCGGTTTGAAAAAGCTGTCGGCGCGGGCCCAGGCCGCTGACTTGACAGCACTCACGCGTGCGCCATCCAACATCGGAAAAGTCACAAGCGAAATTTCCCAGAGATCGATTTCAACGAGTTCCCTGGCATTCAGAATCCGGTTATTCCGTGCACGGATGGTTTTGAACCCGATGGACAGGCCATCCAGTCCGCCATTCTCAAGCAGAGACAAAAGCTCGCGTCCGCGCTGCACATTCTTGTCAAGCCGACCCAGCACATAGAGTCCCCGCACGGTTTCACGCAGTTCAATCCAGGTGCCCACAGGCTCTGCCGGATTGTGTTGAAACAACATGCGGATGCCATCCACGCCGCGGCGTTTCAGGCTGCCTGCAAAGGCACCGGGCTGCACAATATCACCCTGCTGGTCACGCCTGCCAAACAGGCTGGCATAGCCGGAAAAAACCCCTGACCCCGCAAGCGCCGGCACAAGTTTCATCGCCCCACGGCTGAGCACACGCTGGTTCATCATTCATCCTTGCTGCAAAGAAAAAGGGCCCTGTTGGGGGCCCTTAAAAGTTTGTTCGGTGCTGTTTTTTTTAGAACTTGAAGTTCACACCCGCCCTCACCGTGGCGAATCTCGTATCTACCTTGAAGTCGGAGGCTGACAAGGCGCTCCAGACATGGCCGAGGTCGACATAGAGTGCCTCAGCCTTGATTGTGAAATGATCGTTGAGCGCTACCTCAAGACCGCCGCCCACTGTCCAGCCCAGTGCCACGCCTTTGGTATCCTTCACCAGAATGGCGTTGCCATAATCCGTATTGACGCCGCCAAGTGCAAGGCCACCCGTCACATAGGGCATGAAATTGTCGAGGGTCACACCCGCCCGCAACCGTGTGGTGGCGAGCCAGGGCAATTGCGTATTGCAGCCATCGGAGTTCGTCTGGCAGCCCCAGATGGCACCGGGAATATTGAAATCGCCGCCGAGCCGCGACAATGAGATGTCAGTTTCAGTACCCAACATGATGTTGGTGAACTGCCAGTTGCTGCCCATCACAGCACCACCACTCAGCCCGGTCATGGTTTTGTCATTGGCTGAAAGCCCAACAGGATCGCTCACGCTGAACAAGCCCGTGCCAAAACCCGCGATCAGACCGACATAACGGCCATCCCAATCGGTATAAGTGCGCGGACCTTCAGGCGCTTCAGCAACAGCCGCAGCTGCTGTATCTGCACCTGCATCATAAGCAGGATCATAAGCCGGATCACTTTCCTGGGCCAAAGCGACGGGCGACAACAGACTTGTGGCCACCAGCACCATCAGCAAACGCGAACACGACATTTTCAAATCCCCCAACGCAATTCTGAAAGTCAATTTCCCAGATGCAGATTAAGCCCAGGTTGTTAATCTTGGTTAAGAAATCCTGTAAAATTTGATTGCAGTGTTAAAGCCTTCCGTAACCAACAGCGCTGCGCTTCTCGGTTTGGCTGAGGAAGCCTTCAACATAGACTTTCTATATCAGCCATATTGTTGTCGTCAGGGCACAGAAAAGCTTAGCCCCGCATTTGAATTGCAAGATCTATGCTCGTATTGGAATTAAATTCTATTGCCTCCACAGGGGAACTTGTCACTCAGGCCGGACACAGTTTGGCACTAGTGTTTGCAAATAGCTGGCGATTGACAGTCATGACCCGCGCGGACATTTCTAATTCATTTTTTGGCTCTACAAATTTGAGCTTGGTTGCTTTTAATAAAGCTTCGTGTGTTTTGGGTTGACGAAGTACCATTGATAAGAAACCTGTCGCAACAGCCTCTCCGAAAGCCGAAGCCAATTCGGGATGTGCATGACTCAATTTCTTCAATTCACGTCCCAACTCATCAATTTCGGCAGCAACCTCTGTTGGCACAACAATCTTTGTTTTTGACATAACACGCGCAGCTGTCTGTTGAGCAATCTCACGGTCTGAAACAGATTCACTAAATGCCAAAACATGTAGTTTGACATGATCAGACACCGCCTCGTCATTTACCAAAACTCCGACCGCATCCAAGTGGCGCGACAAAAGCTCGTGGGCATTTTTCATGTCGGCGACTCGATTGTCCAAATAGCGACGCGCCAGAACAAGCACCATTGATGCCAAAACACACAACGCAACTACTACAACAGCAGACATGATGGCGCTCGACTCCAAAGCTCCTAGAATGTCTAAATCGTTATTCATTATGGGTTAATTCCTCGTATATCTATGATGGCAAATAGTAATCAATGTGTCAAATTTCAATACATTAACGTTTGGGCTTCATCTTTTTACCCAAACTGGCTGTTGACGTAACTTTTTTTGAACCTGTTGAGTGATTTCGATCTCGAAGGCGTCTTGCATAAATTTCCAGTTCCGCTTTACGATGCGCCCAAACATTGTCAGTTTCTTGACGGGCTTGTAAAAACTCCAACACTTTGGGCAGCAACATAACAGCCAGTATTGAAAAAATGAGTACTAAAGATAGAGCAATTACTGCAGTTGGGCTAACGCCTTTCCACAGCGCTCCAAAAGATAAAAATGCGACAAAAAGAATTGCCAGTAATGCTTGATCTTTTACCCCGGCAACTATTTTTTCGAGGAGAGTGGTTTTGCCGGAAGTTGACTCCTCGGTAGGGACCTCCGATGATCTATTCTCACTATCGCCAATTATGTCATCAGAATCAGTCATGAATAATGCCGTGTTGTCTGAATAACAGGGTTATTTGTAATTTATGGGTCATTCAAGCCAAATTTCTCGGCTCTCAATTGAACTCATGCAGTATTCGTTTCATTGTCCGTAACCAACAGCGCTGCGCTTCTCGGTTTGGCTGAGGAAGCCCGCTTCATTCACCCGCTTCCACAGTGCATCACGATCAGCTGAAAGCGCTTCCACCTGGTCAAGGTCCGGTTTCAGCGCAAGACTGGCCGTTTCATGAGCCTGCAACCACATGGCCATGGCATCACATAAACGTCCCACCATCGGCAGCACCGTCTGCCGCCAGAACACCCGGTTGGCTTCGACATAATTGGCAAAAGTATTATCACCCGGAATGCCCAGCAACATGGGTGGCACACCAAAGGCCAAGGCTACATCGCGCGACGCCGCGTTTTTTGCCTCATTGAATTCCATGTCCTTGGGACTGAAACCCATTTCCTTCCAGTCCAAACCGCCTTCCAGGATCATCGGCCGTCCGGCATTGGCAGCGCCCTGGAAAGTGCTTTCCAACTCATTTTTCAAACGGTCAAATTGTTCGCTGGTGAGATGGCCATCACTGCCTGCAAATACCAGGGCGCCAGAGGGGCGCGCCGCATTGTCGAGCATGGACTTGTTCCAGCTGCAGGCGGCATTATGGGTGTCGATGGATTTGGCCGCGGCTTCAAGCGGTGACAGTCCATAATAGTCGTCGGTGGGATTGAAAAGTTTGAGATGCAGAATATTTTCGCGTGGCAAGCGCAAGGAGCTTCCAGCTGCCGTGTATTCATAAGCCTCAGGCCAACCCTGACGCGACGGCACCACCGCCATGCGATCAGGCCGCAAGGCAAATATTTCTCGCGGCGCTCCATCAAGTGTAACCAGCTCCGCATAAGCGTTGCCTGCCACCAGCAAATAGGCAAAAAGATTCTCGAGCAACTCCTTGCCAGATTGCGCCGGGTTTGGCCGTTGCAACAGAGTTTTGATCCCGTGGCTTTCCACTTCACGACCATCAATCATCAGCATTAACGGCACAGATGCGGCTGCCTCGGCAATCATCCGCACACAGCGATAGCCAATCACATTGCCCGCATAACCCTCACGCGCCAAAGCCGCATAATTCCGTGCCGTCCATGCCGGACGACCCGCAGAATGCAAAGCAATCAAAGCCCCCGCCGCCGAAGCCTTCTTCTCAAAAATGGATTTCAACAAATCAAACATTGTATATTCTCTCCAAATCTATTCTCCCCCCTTGCGGGGGAGACGGCGCGATGCGCCAGAGGGGGGACGACATCATGCCATTCAGAAACCGAACGATTGCCTTGCGCAATCAAGCCCGACATTTACGAAAATCCATGACGCCGGAAGAAATCAAACCCTGGTGGCATTTGCGGGTCTTGAACAAGCAAGGTATGCATTTCAAGAGGCAAGTGCCGCTGGATGGATACATTCTGGATTTCGCCGAATACACCCATCGCCTGATCATTGAAGTTGATGGATCTCAACACGGAATGCCAGAGCAAGAAATGCGCGATCAAATACGCGATGCCCATTTTGAGAAAACCGACTTTCGTATTTTGCGATTTTGGAACACCGACATCAATAATGAGTTGGCAGGTGTGATAGATAAAATTCTGGCAACACTCGCGCATCCCCCCTCTGGCGCTTCGCGCCGTCTCCCCCGCAAGGGGGGAGAATAGAAGTACGGCTATCACCA
>JANOVS010000191.1:0-4871 GCA_031417515.1 Hyphomicrobiales bacterium | reverse complement strand
CACAATGCTACAGGTTCTCAGCCTCACGCCATTCGAGAAAATGCCCATGGATAAAGCCTTTTTCGATGATGATTACAGCGAACAACAATCATTGAAAACCAACCAATTGAATTTGTTCGATTAACGACCGGACAGTAGTGGCCCCTCCCCCATTTGCCCCGCCAAAACATCAAAATCCCGATTGAGATCAAAGATGGCCTTTTGCTTGATGGCTTCGGCATGGTCGGGGTTGTTTGAATAGCGTTGGGGATAATACAGGCGCAGATCAGTGGCATAGGGAGCCGCCGCCAGATAAACCATCCAGCGCAAATACTGTGCCCGCGCCGACGTTCCGTGGTCCGGCGCCAACCCCGGTTCGGCAAAGCAATCAGCGAGATAAATCATCATGGCAGCACTTTCTGTCATGATGCTGTGATCTTCCAATTCCAAAGCTGGAATCTCGCCACGCGGATTGATTTTGAGATACCATGCAGGCACCAAACCATCGGCTTCCCTGGGCACATCAACCAGTTGATACTCCGCCCCAACCAAAGCCAACAAGGCTTCCACCGCAGCAGACCCAGTGTTGTTCCTGCAATAGAGTTTGAACATGAACTTCTCCTTTTTGTTGGCACCATTTAGGGTTATAGCCCACCATCATTCAACAGGCGGATTGGCCGAATTGCTCTCCCACACATCAAAAACTGCTACCGTCGCAACGCGCTTGCGCTTTTCCTATTCCACAGCCGATCAACACTGGCTGCAACGCACCGTTATCCAGGCCATTGAAAAAATTGGCGGTCAGCGCAAACTCAAGATGCTCTATCTCCGGCACCAGGAAAATCTTTCAAAAGGCGAAGGCTTTTTTGACAGCGCCATGCGGCTGCTGCGCATCAACGTCACCTATGATGCCGAAGCGCTGGCGCAGGTGCCCAAGACCGGCCCCGTCATTTTTATTTCCAACCATCCCTATGGTGTGCTGGATGGCATTACTCTGACATGGCTTGCCTTGAAGGCGCGGCCCGACACAAAGGTTTTGGCCAATGACGTGCTCTGCCAGGCTCCGGAAGCGGCGGCACATTTGTTGCCTGTTGCCTTTGCTCCAACAAGAGAAGCCCGTGAAACCAATGTGCGTTCTCGCATGGCAGCCCAAAACTGGCTGAAGCAGGGCGGTGCGGTTGGAATATTTCCGGCGGGCGGCGTTTCCACCACCGAACGGCCCTTGTATGCGCAAGCCGTGGATTTGCCTTGGGCACCCTTCACGGCAAAACTCATCCGCATGTCACAAGCCACCATAGTTCCCGTGTTCTTCACGGGGCAAAATTCCAGACTGTTCCAGATCGCCAGCCACATCAGCCTGACCTTGCGCCTCTCCCTCGTCTTCCGCGAAACCGCAAGGCGCATCGGCACAGATCTCGGCGTGCGCATCGGCAAACCAATTCCATTCAAGGAATTGTCCCACCTCACCAACCGTGACGATTTGATCCTGGAACTCCGCCGTCGCACTTTTGGCTTGGCCAGGCCAGGAGATATCAAAGGAAAAACCGGAAACCTTCATCTGCGCAACGGCAGAATCAAGGGATGGAAAGGCAAAGCTGACCAAGCCACGTGATGGTTTTGTTTGAGGGCTTGCGGAAATGCGGGATCGGTTGCACATTACAGGCCCAACGAAGGGGGCCTTCGAAAGTTTTGAGGATTGAATCATGAGATACGTTCTCGCTTTTCTCGGGGGCTTGACAGTTTTGTCAGGCATGGTTCCGGCGGTTGAAGCAGGCAGCAAATGCCCCGCAGGTGGTTTCGTCGTCAATGCCGGACAAGCCTTCGCAGCTGCTTCGCGCCAAGGTTCAGCCTCTGCCTTTATCAATGCTGCCTCGCGCTATGCCGATACCCGTAGCATCGCCCTCTCAGCCCTTGGCATTCACCGGAAAAAATTGTCGCGTGCCGATGAAGGTGAATATGTCCGCCTCGCCCAATCCTTCATGGGCCGTTTCATGGCCCGCCACGCCAGCAAATTCAATGTCAGCGGATTGAAGGTCACAACCTGCAGCGCCAACATCGTCAGCGCCTCGTCATCGAGCGGCAAGAAAGTCATATTTCGTGTTGGCAAAGGCCGGGGTGGCTACCGCGTGCAGGATGTCAACGTATCCTCCATCTGGCTCGCGGGACAGATGCGCACCACCTTTGTCGGCGTGCTCAACCGAAACAACGGGGATATCAGTGCACTGATGAAATACCTCAGGGGCTAAGGAAGGCTTCACCGAGCCATGGTAAAACTTCACGCCTCATGGCTGGCTCCCCTGCAAGCTGAATTTGATGCGCCCTACATGGCCGAACTCAAAGCCTTTCTGGAAGCCGAACGCGCCGCCGGAAAACGCATTTTCCCCAAAACCAGCGAATGGTTCCACGCCCTTGATGCAACACCATTGGAGCAGGTGCGCGTCGTCATCCTCGGTCAAGACCCCTATCACGGTGAAGGCCAGGCCCATGGCTTGTGTTTTTCCGTGTGCGAAGGTGTGCCCCCGCCGCCATCGCTGGTGAACATCTACAAGGAGCTGAAAACCGATCTGGGCTTCGATCCGCCAGGCCATGGCAATCTGGAACACTGGGCGCGGCAAGGCGTATTGTTATTAAACAGTGTACTGACAGTCGAAGCCGGCCGCGCCGCCTCCCATGCTGGCAAGGGCTGGGAAAAATTCACCGATGCCGTCATCCGCGAAGTGGGTGCCCTGCCCCACCCCGTCGTCTTCATCCTCTGGGGCACCTACGCCCAGAAAAAAGCTGCCTTCGTCGATGCCACCAAACACCACATCATAAAATCCGTCCACCCCTCGCCGTTGTCGGCTTACAACGGATTTTTTGGCTCAACGCCGTTCAGCAAGGCGAATGGATTTTTGAGGGCTGCGGGTCAGCACGAGATCGATTGGCGGCTGGTGTGAGAAAAAGAGCAGAAGTCCAAATCATTGCGATGCTGTGATTTTCATCAAATCTTTCGTCAGCAGATAGAGGTGCATCGGATTGATGAAGCCTTCTTGAAAACCAAGCCGCTGGTAAAAAGCCTTTGCGGCGTTATCCTTAGCATGCACCACAACCGCTCTCATGCCAGCAATATCCGCGACATCCAACGCGCGCAATATTGCGTCCTTGAACAAACTCAAGCCAATACCTTGTCCCCGCCAATTTCCGCTGACTGCAAGCCGCGCAATCACGGTCACCGGAACAGGGTGCCGTGCCAAATCCTTCCGCATGCGTTCTGGTGCAACATCAAACTCGACTTGGCCAACCACAAGCGTAAAATAGCCGACGACTGTTTCTCCATCGGCAAGGCAAACATAGGTTTGCGAAGTTTGCGCGGCCTGATTTTGCAATGCATATCGAGTGAGGAATACATTGAGTGGCCCGACGCCACAATCAAATGCACCCAAAGCATGTTGCTTTGTCAGCTTCTCAAAGTGGAAACGCGTCACGACTTTTGCGACAGCTCAACCACACTTGGTGTGCTCAAAAATTTCTGCAGTTCGGGCAAATCGCGCGGTGGAGCGTCAAGCGCAGCCTGAAATGCTTGCCACTGTGCCTCATTCACAAAAAACCGCCGTTGATCCGACAACACCTCGTCAGCCCGATCAATAGCACTGCGCAAAACAAAATCCGTCACACTACATTGTTTCGCCTCAGCCGCAGCCACAATCCGCCGCTTCGCTTCAGGCGTCAGGCGCAAGTCAAGTTTTTCAGAACGGGGGGCACGTTTGAGCATGGGGATAGGATAATGATCCGCCCGACAATGTCAAGACAAGGATTGACTAACGCATCAGCTCGCGCTTTGCCGCCTGCGCGAGAAAGGCCGACCGCGTCAGCTTGCGGCGCTTGGCTTCGGCATCAATGGCCTTCAACACGCCGCGTTCCAGCGAAATATTGGCCGACACCACTCGCGTGTCATTTTCCACAAACGGCACCGCGAGCAGAAACGCCCCCTCAGCCAATTCCCGGGCAATGGCCTTGTCTTTCTTCAACGCATCAATAGATCGCGCTTTCGGAATGCCCTGATCCTCCCCCCACAAACTCAAAGCCTCCATGGCATTGGCCACCAAATCATCCATGTCGTCAGCTGCAGAAAAGCAACCGGGAACGTCGGGGAATTGCACACCGAAGGAGGAGGTTTTATTTTTGTGTACGAGTGCGATATAGTGGGTCATGTTCAATCCTTAATCCAACCAGCTTGCTTAACAATGGCACGCGCCGTACCCCTAGGTAGGTCTTTTTTCGGGTGCGGAACAATGACAGTGATAGTGCCTCTGCGGAATTTGTGATGTGAGCCAGCAACACTCACCAACTCAAAACCGTCTTCTCTTAACTGCTTGACGATCTTCCTGCTGTCTCGCTCAATGCGCAAAAAAGTTTGTTTGTCAAACTCCTGTTCATAGTGCCGCTACAACCTTGCTTGTCGACCTCAGTAAATCCATACTTCCCAAGTGACAGTTAGAATCAACTATTAACTGATGATGCTGGACGGAGTCCTAACCATGAAGCTATTTGCAGTGCACGCCAAACACACACCTACTCAAACTGAAGTTTGCTTTTTGGTAGTGGCAGACGCTCAAGACAAAGCAGGTTGGCCACTGTTGGACACTTATCAAGAGTTTGATCGCAATTTTTTCCCGATAAGCTTTCAATTCATAAGTGATGCGCCAGGCAGAAATCCGCAGGTAATTAGTTATTTTGGTCCTCAGAAATTGGAACCCAACAAAAAAATCAGCTAGGTTCTGTTGACAATCATGATTCCCAAATCAGTTTTTTTCTGATTCAAGCTGTCCACTGGCATGGAGGCCAGCATGGATGGCAAGACGGGAACTTCGCGACGACCAGTGGCTCCGGATCAAGGAGCTTCTCCCGGGCAA
>JANOVS010000190.1:0-40604 GCA_031417515.1 Hyphomicrobiales bacterium | reverse complement strand
AGATCCGCCAGGGTCTTTTCTTTTTTGCACAGCACAGCAAGCGCCCGTTCGATGGGAAGCGCCAGCTTGGCAGGGCAGGGCTCGCCAGCCAGCAGTTTGGCAGTGACGGGTTCGATATGGCTTTCGACTTCCACATGACCGCCAAGGCCATCGCGAATATCTGATTCCAGTCTGGTGGCCTTGTAATGGGCATCAACCAATGAGGTTTCGCCGTCAACTTCCAGATCGAAACTGACAGCCAATTTATTCCCCAAATCCTGAACGGCAAGGTGATGAACTGATAAGCCATGCTGGGCCGCAACCAAGCTCACCTTGTCGAAAGCGGTTTCACCATCGAGGGCCACGGGCATGGTCTGGATGGTGACGTCGGCATGGGCAAACTGATTGCGTATATCCTTGACAATGTCACTTCGGATGGCTTCGACACTGGCAACTGCAAGAGTACGAGCCACGTCAACTTGTACATCGACAAACAGGATGGGGCCTGCGGGCCGCACGCGGAGTTGCGAAACGGAGAGCACACCATCGGTGTTTTCAATCAGCGTCCGCAACTGCTCGGTTGTGCCAAGCGGTGCCGCATCCAGCAAGGTGTTGAGGGTACGCTTGCCCAACTCATAGCCAGCTCTGCCAACAAAGATTGCCACAACAAGGGCGGCCATGGCATCGCCATAGGGGAAACCGAGTGCGACCGCACCTAGTCCACACATGACTGCGAAAGAGCTCCACATATCGGCTTGAAAATGCAAGGCATCAGCGGCCAAGGCGTCGCTGTTGCTGCGTTTGGCTGTGGACGCCAAAGCTCGATAACGGTTAAAGTCAATTATGATTGAACCAATCAAAATGGCAAACAGCCACCAACTGATTTCAACGTGGCTGCTGCCAGACCACAGCCGGGAAACCGCCTCATAGGCCACCCATATGGTGACAAGGAAGAGCAGACCTGTTTCAACCAGCGCCGCCACACTTTCCACTTTGGCATGGCCATAATGATGCTCGTTATCAGCGGGCTTTTCAGACACGCGGATGGCAAACAAAGTCAGTCCCGTTGCACCACAATCGAGCATGCTGTGAAAGGCCTCGGACAACATGCCGAGCGACCCGGAGGCAAGGGCGGCGGCAAATTTTACCGACGCCAGACCGAAGCTGGCGAAAAGCGACAGAAGGGCGACTTTTTGCTTTTCTGCGCCAAATTCACTTTCAGTCATAGGTAATCCCTGCTTCGACAAATCCAGTGATGTGCCATGCTTTCAACTACACTGGTAAGCCTGGTGAAATCCATGTGATAGTTTGCCATTGCATCTTTTGCCGATTTTGAGTCCTCCCAGTAAAACCATGCCAACCGACCAGACAGCAAACATTTTGCCCCTGCCCAAAAAGGCCGGTGCCATTACATTTGGGATGATTTTTGCGGGTGAATCGCTGTTGCGTGCCTTGAATGTCAGCGTCATTCCGCTCCAGGCCTATGACCTGTTGGGATCGAGCCAACGGGTCAGCATTTTGGCAACCGTTGTTTCGCTATCCGTATTGTTGACCACACTTTTCCTGCCGCTGGCGTTTCGCCGTATCCGGCGGCGCTGGGCCTATTCGGCCGGCGTGGCCTGCATCATGGCGGCGGCGCTGTTGTTTGCGAGCTACACACAGGTGGGGCAAGTTGCCGGGCAATACATGCGCGGTGTCGGCGCTGCCGTATTGAACATAACGCTTTCCCTTTACATCATGGATCACATCAGGAAAACCGATCTGGCGCGGTCGGAACCCTTGCGTTTTACGCTGTCGACATTGTCATGGGTGGCCGGACCAGCCATCGGCACCTGGCTTTATAGCGTCTATGGTGCCATGGCAGCACAGCTTGCGGTGCTTGCGGCGGGCCTTATTCTGTTGGCGGGATTTTGGTACGCGAGACTGCATGATCCCCAGGTTTTCACCGCAGGCACGCTGGAGAAATTTCGACCATTGGAGAACATCAAGGTTTTTGTGTCGCAACCGCGATTGCGGCTGGCCTGGGCCATTGCATTCTCGCGTTCCTGCTTTTGGTCGGGCATGTTCATTTATGGTCCGTTGTTGATGGTGGAAGGCGGGCTTGCAAAAACCACGGCGGGCTTTGTCATCGCGGCCAGCCAGTTGGCCTTGCCGGTGAGCATGATCTATGGCCGGGTTGCCCGGTCAAAAGGAGTGAGGCCTGTCGTGGCATTTTGTTTTGCGGCAACGGGACTTGGTTGTTTTGTTGCTGGATTGTTTGGCAAAGCCGACGCCACATCAGCAGTGGTTTTGCTGCTGCTGGCTTCGTTCTGTGCAACCGGGCTGGATGGGGTTGGCGGCGTGCCGTTTCTGCGGGCCGTCAAAACCCGGCAGCGCAGCGAGATGGCAAGCGTCTATCGCAGCTTTTTTGAATGCGCCGAACTGCTGCCAGGTTTTGTGTTTTCATTTGTGCTGTTGCAGTTCGA
Source organism: Hyphomicrobiales bacterium (assembly GCA_031417515.1). Classification (GTDB taxonomy): domain Bacteria; phylum Pseudomonadota; class Alphaproteobacteria; order Rhizobiales; family Aestuariivirgaceae; genus Aestuariivirga. Next base: position 38,160 of record JANOVS010000190.1, on the reverse strand, counting down.
AATTGGTGCGGTATTCATTGTGCTGAGCTTCCTCATGTTGTTCATGGCAGGCTTGAGCTGGATCTATATTCCCAAATCCATGAAGTGAGAAATTACAATGTCGAAACCCTTGCTGCTGGTGGGCAACCAGAATTATTCTTCCTGGTCGTTGCGGCCCTTCATGGCACTGGCGATGGCGGGTGTCGACTTTGACAAGCAGATGATCCGCATGCTGGTGCCGGGGTTCAAGTCCAGAATGGCCAAATACAAAGCCGCCGGAAAATTGCCGCTGTTGATCCACAATGGCAATACCATCTGGGATACCTTGGCGATCATCGAATATGCAGCGGAGACTTGGCCCGGCAAAAACATTTGGCCAAAGAACAAAAAGGCCCGGGCCATGGCGCGGTCAGTTTCGGCGGAAATGCATTCGGGTTTTTTCGCCATTCGCAATGCATGCCCGATGAATTTGCGGCGGCCCGTCAAACTACCGCCGGGTGGAATCAGCGCTGCAGTTCGCGCGGATGTGGACCGGCTGGAAGCATTATGGGCGCAAAGCCGCAAACTGCATGGCAAGGGTGGGCCGTTTCTGTTTGGCAAGTTCTCGGCGGCAGATGCCATGTTCACCCCGGTTGCCACAAGGCTTGAAACTTTTGCAATCCCGGTCAAACCTGCAACGAAAGCCTATATGAACGCACTGTTTGCCACCAAAGCCTTTGCGCAATGGCAAGCCGAAGCGGCACGGGAGTCTTGGGTGATCGCGGAAGATGAAGTGGATTGACGATCGGACGACCCGCCATTTCACCCTTGCAAAGCGTGACGCAGATCGCTAATCAGCCCGCTATCGCTTCACAACATGTGACAGCGGGCGATTAGCTCAGTTGGTAGAGCGCTTCGTTTACACCGAAGATGTCGGCGGTTCGAGTCCGTCATCGCCCACCATTTCTGCATTTGCGTTTTGAACCTGTTGGCTTTTTTTGCGGTTATGATTTTATTGCCGGGAGTTGCTGGCCATCAAGGGCGGCTTCGAAAGTCCGGAGGCGTTTGTAGATTGAAATCAGCCGCACGATTGAATCCCAGTCGCTAACGAGCACTTGCACTGAGCTCCTTACCTTGTCGAAAGCATTTGAAATCTGGGTGAACAGCCCAAAACTAATTGCACCTTTGGCCAAGCTTGGAATGAGCATTACGATCGAGAATACCACATCTGCATTGAGATAGATGCTCTTGCCAAAATCGAAGTAAAGATAGTTTTTGTACAAAATGAAGTAATTTTTGCGAATATCGGTGAATAGTGATGCGATACTCGGTAACGTGGCACGTGAACTGTCGTCCTCACCGAGTACTAGTTCCTTGCGAAGTGCGGCCTCCACTCGTTGGTTTTTAAACTCCAGTCCTGGAAGCCTGATGCCAAGCAAAGCAAGAAACGTGGTGCCGAAAATTGCCCAGGCTATGGACGCCCAAACTAAAGCTTGGGAAACTTGACCAATGAATGGCAACTCCGTGATGTGCTTCGAATAGCTGTACAGCACCGGCAAGAAAGCGATAAGCGTTAATACAGCGTTAAGTATAGACACGCCTTCGTTCTGCATGCCCCTTGCAAACTGCATGGTGTCATCCTGCACACGTTGAGAGGCACCTTCGATATGATTTAATTTGTGCCAATTCTCGCTGTAAAAACTATGCATGGCCTCACGCCAACGAAAGATATAGTGCCGGACAAAATAGTTCGTAAATGCGCTAATGGGAGCCCAAACTGCGACCAGTCCTGCAAATGAGAGAAGCCCAAAATAGAGTTCACTTGCGGTGACGCTGCCGGGTGTTGTGCAGGCTTTGGCTATCAGATCATAGAACGGTCCATACCAAGCATTGATCGCAACATCGATTTCAACTGAAGTGTAAGTGAGAAAAACTATCAACGCTGAACCAAATACAGACCAAACAAACCAAGGGTGAGGGGAGATGCGCCACCAAATGCCAGCAAAGATCAATACAGCTGAGAAGTAATAAAGATAGAACCAAATAAATGGGTTTGTACCAAAAACCTGAAAACCGATTACAGGTTCGGCGTCATCATGCGGATTGGGCAGGCCAATCAAATATCCCGAATCTTTCGCGACAAAGAACCAGAATATGATCGCGGCCAACGACCACAGAATTGCCGACCAGAAAAACATCTGCGGTCGCGGAAAGAATGATTTAAACATGGGCGCAACTCCGATTGAAAGCGGCTCTATGTCACGGGTGCGCCATAGGCTTCGTCTGCCGCAACAATTGTTTCCTGGTTGCCGTCGACAGCGGCTTCAAAGTTTTTCAACCGTTTGTGAATGGAGATGAGTTCAACAATGGGGTACCAAGAATTAATCAGAAAATTGAATGAGGATCTTACTTGACCAAAGGCATTCAAAATCCGCTCCATTGTTCCAAGTGTTATTGCACCAGCAACAATAGTTGGCGCCAAAATGATATATGGCATGATACTATTGGCTTGAAGAAATGATACGCGACCTAAATTAAAATAGATTTGGTGCAAATACATTGTAAAATAGTTTCTGCGCACATTGCCAAAAAGCTCTGCCAGTGTAATTGGTTCAGCCCGACTGGCGTTTTCTTCCCCAAAAACTAATTCTTTACGATAGGCCGCTTCAACCCGCTGATTTTTAAAATTCAGGCCGGGCAGTTTGGCCGCGCACAGTGCCACAAAACCTGTGCCAAAAATTGCCCATACCAACGAAATAGTCACCAGCGGATATGGAATTGAACCGATCACTGGGACTTCCTTTACAGCGGGTTCAAGGGAATGCAGAATTGGAAGAAATGCGATGAGTGTCATTATTGATTCAATCAAGTCCACACCTATGTCCTCGGATGAGCGGGCGAACCGCATTGTATCATCTTGGACCCGTTGCGATGCCCCTTCAATAGTTCGGAGTTTTTGCCAATGCCCGATAAAATATTCGTTCATTGCTGTCCGCCACCTGAATATGTAGTGGACGACAATAAACCGCGTTACGACTGCTACAAACACGGCGACAAAAGCCAACCATGCGAAAGTGGCCAAATGCCCAAAAAATTCACTGAGCGTAACTGAATTTGGTTTCCCTAAGGCTTTTTGAATCAGGTCGTAAAATGGCCCGTACCATGCGTTAATTGCCACGCTGACTTGCACTTGAAAGTAAGTTGTAAACACTATCAGTGTTGAGCCCAGCACAGACCAAGCAAACCACTTATGAGGACTAATTTTCCACCAAACGGCGGCAAAAATTGCGGATATTGCGGCAAAGAAAATGTAGAACCATAAAAATGGTTTTGACCAAAATATGTCGACACCCGCGATTGTCGGCGCATCGGCAAGGTGATTTTCAAGCCCCAAAAACTGCCCCCAGTCTTTGGCAAAGAAAAACCAAAGCAACACGCAAAACAAAGACCAAGCCGCGGCCGATGTGAAAAACAATTTCGGACTTGGGAAAAACGATTTGAACATGGCTTTGCTTTCTGGCGTGGGGATGCCTATTGAATCGATGGAAGCTTAGACCGCGTGCGGGCTTTTGGGCAACTGACAAGATTGCAATACTTGGTGAGAAATGAATTTGGATTTTCCAGGAAATTTGAACGCGGCTGTGGCGCGGCTGGTGGGCGGTGAACGGGAATTGCGGGATGCTGCGCAGGATTTGACCGCAGCTTACAGGGTGGGAAAAGATTCGAGCCACATCAATCTTGCAGCCTATCTGGCCACGCGGGTTCCTGCCACATTTGCGGCAAACCGGCGTGTGATGGCCGAGTTGCAACGGCTAAGACCAGGCTTTGCGCCGCAGTCATTGCTGGATGTGGGGGCGGGGCCTGGCACGGCAAGTTGGGCGGCCTTGTCGCAATGGCCCGGCATTTCGCATGTCATCCAGATTGAAAAGCTTGCAGGGTTCGCGGCACTGGCCAGTGGATTGAATGCTGAAAGCCAGTTGTCTGCACTGATGGCTGCTGCAGTTGTGGCTGGCAATGTGTTGAAGCCGGATGTGGCGCGACATGCTGGTCTTGTGGTTGCTTCCTATGTTTTGGCCGAGTTGCCGATGCACGATATTCCTGTTGCGGCGGAAAACCTTTGGCAATGTGCGGATGATGTTCTGCTGCTGATTGAACCTGGCACACCCGCAGGATTTTCCCGGTTGCGTTTGGTGCGCGAGACTTTGATGAAGCGGGGCGGCCATGTTGTTGCGCCCTGCACGCATCAACGGGAGTGTCCCATGACAGGAAGCGACTGGTGCCACTTCAAGGTTCGCGTGCAGCGGTCGCGGGCCCATATGCACGCGAAAAGTGCCGCGGTGCCTTTTGAGGACGAGGCTTTTAGTTATCTGATTGTACAGCGGCAAGTTTCCGCGCAATTAGGAGGACGTGTTGTCTCGCTTGTTGCAATAAATAAAGTTGCAGTGTTGTTTCGGCTTTGCACGTCGACGGGATTTCAGGACGTGGCAGTTGCCAGCCGCGACAAGCCTGCCTACAAGCGGGCCAAGAAAATTGGCTGGGGCGATAAATGGGAGTAAAGTCTGGTGGATCTTGAAATCGTCAAAACCAAAGTTTGGGCCTATCTCGACATATTGAAAGGCTGGTTGGCCAGTCCGCAATTTTATGCGCAGGTGATTGCCATCGTCGGCTTGTGGCTGTTGGCGAAACTTTTGACCAAGCAAGTGCTGGCCCGTGTTCCCTTGCTGCAGCAAGAACCGATCGAAGGGCGCTTTCTGCGCTATCAAAAATTATTGTTCTCTTGCCGTAATCTGGTTGAGCCGCTGATATTTGTTGCTTTCATGGCGGCCGCTGCTTCGGCTGCCGATGCGGCACTGGGTGCCAGCTGGTTGATCCGCATTGCGCAAAGTCTGGCACTGGTGCGGTTGCTGCATGCCATCATCATGCGCTTTCTCACCCATCCGGTTATCAACTCTGCCGCGCGGTGGATTGGCCTTCCCATCGCTGCAATTTATGCATTGGGTTTTTTTACACAATTCACTGAAGCATTGGACAGCATTGCTTTCCAGGCTGGCAATATCCGGATTTCGTTGCTTGCCCTGTCGAAGGCCGGACTTTTCGGCGGCATTTTGTTTTGGCTGGGGCGAACGTCATCCAACGCCGGACAAAAAGTCATCCGTGATCAGGGTTCGATCGATGTGCAAACCCGCGAACTTGCTGCCAAAGCGCTCGAACTCATGGTGTTCGCCATTGTGCTTTTGCTACTGCTGAATATTCTGGGGCTTGATCTTACAACGCTTGCGGTGTTCGGCGGTGCTGTGGGCGTTGGCTTGGGGTTTGGCCTGCAACAAATTGCGTCGAACTTCATATCCGGCATCATCATCCTGCTTGAGCGCTCATTGAAAGTGGGTGACTACATTGAATTGGAAGATGGCCGCACCGGCACCTTGCGCGAACTCAACATGCGCTCGTCAACGCTGGAGACCTATGACGGCAAAGAGATCATGGTGCCGAATGAGAGGTTCATCACCACGCGCTTTGTCAACTGGACGCGGGCTGATCCACGCCAGCGTTACGAAGTACCGTTTGTGGTGACCTACGACACCGACCTTCACAAGGTGCCGCCGCTCATCGAAAAGGCGATCAGTTCGCACCCAACGGTATTGCAAGACCCTGAGAAGGTCAGTTGTGAGTTGAAGAAATTTGGGGATTTCGGGGCGCATTTTTCGGTGAAGTTCTGGGTTAATGGCATTGATGACGGACCGAATAATTTTACTTCCGACGTGCATTTTCTGGTGTGGGATGCGTTACAAAAAGGCAAGATCAAAATGGCCACGCCGCATCATCAAGTGGCGATCATGACAAACGATTTTGCGATTGGAAAAAGCAAATGAGGAAATTGATTTCCTCCGGTTCGAAATTCGAAACCGACATTGGTTATTCACGCGCCGTTGTGCAGGGCAACTGGATGTTTGTTTCCGGCACGACGGGCTTTGATTATGCCACGATGGCGATCAGTGATGACGTAGTGGCGCAGGCTGAGCAGTGCATGCAAAACATTTCAGCCGCCATGAATCAGGGTGGATTTGCATTGAGCGATATTGTGCGCGTGCATTACATTTTACCAGACGCCACTGACTTTCCGGCGATTTGGCCCGTGCTGCAAAAATATTTGGGCGAAGTTCGTCCCGCCGCCACAATGTTCAGTGCGGGCCTTGCAGACCCACGCATGAAGATTGAAATTGAAGTGACGGCATTGAAAGCAGATTAGCTGGCAAAGCTTGGAGTCTTGAGGCGTTTCAATGCCAGTCCGTTTTCCATGAACAAGTGGCAGTGGTCGGCGTCAAACTTGTAGCCCAGTGTATCGCCGGGATGGGCCATGGCTGTGCCTTTGATCAACGCTGTGCACGTGGTTTTGCTAGCGGTTTCAATTTCGATGAAAGTTTCATGGCCCAAACGTTCCACGAGTTCAACATTGCCTTTCAGCATGGTGGCTTTGCCTTCAGCCAGTTGCACGTCCTCAGGCCGAATGCCAAGCTGCATGGACTGGCCAGCTGTAACACCGGTTGGTGTTACGGGGATGGTCAATGGCTTTAAGTCTTTTGAAGACACGGTCACAGAATTTTTGCTGAGCTTGTCGACGGTGACGGGCAGAAAATTCATTTTAGGAGAACCGATGAAACCTGCCACAAAAATGTTTTGCGGGTTGTGATAGAGTTCGAGCGGGGAACCAAACTGGCGCACAATGCCAGCATCCAGCACCACGATACGGTCAGCCAGTGTCATGGCTTCAACTTGATCATGGGTGACATAAATCATGGTGGCGCCGAGGTCGCGATGGAGTTTGGCGATTTCGGCTCTGGTGCCGACACGCAGTGCCGCGTCGAGATTGGAAAGCGGTTCATCAAACAGGAATACGTCGGGACGCCGCACGATGGCACGTCCGATGGCAACACGCTGGCGTTGGCCGCCCGAAAGTTGTGACGGTTTGCGGTCCAGCAGAGGCTCAAGCTTCAGCATGCGTGCGGCTTCGGCGACCTTGGCATCTATTTCACTTTGCGGTGCGCCTGAGATGGTTAAACCAAAGGCCACATTCTGGCGCACCGTCATGTGCGGGAACAGGGCGTAGGACTGGAACACCATGGCGATGGAGCGGTCCTTTGGCGGCAGGTTGTTCACCAGCTTGTTGCCGATGGAAATGTCACCAGCTGTAAGGTCTTCCAGCCCTGCGATGAGGCGGAGCAGCGTGGACTTGCCACAGCCTGATGGTCCAACAAATACGACAAATTCGCCGTGCTTGATGTCGAGATCGACTCCTTTGATAATGTCAATGGAGCCGAAACTCTTGCGCACATCCTTGAGGTTGAGATCGGCCATGGTTCACTCCAGTTTCAAAGTTCCGTCGGCGTTGACGCCAACTGGCGCAGGATCGCTGACCTCACCAATGAAATGGCCGGATGCGTCGATGTTGTGGAAGCCCATGATAAGGAGCTTGCCGTCAACTTCAGCCATGCGTCCGGCATAGCGAAGGCCACCGTCAAGGAATGGTTTGGGCGCATGCCATGGTCCAAGATGGCTGTCTGCCATCAGGTAGTGATTGCCCGTGACAGGTTTTTGCGGATTGAAGTTGTAGTAGGTTTCAGACCAATGTTCCGCTGCTGTACAAAACACCATGTACCAATGATTGCCATGCTTGAAAACCTGCGGCACTTCGAGTTGACCAAAGGCGCCGCCGTCATAGACAGGTTTTTCCAGGGTCCAGTTCACAAGATCAAGCGATGTGGCAAAACCGACGGCACCGCCCGCATTGGGCTCCTTGCGGCCGGGAACGCGCGCCGTGAAATACATGATCCAGCCGGTGCCAGTAGGATTGCGCATCACCCAAGGGTCGCGCATGGCCCGGTCATGCCAATGTCCCGGCGTGTACTCTTCGTAGAATTTGGCGTTCGGGCCTGTGCGATCAAGACACATGCCATCGCCGACACGCTGCCAAGAATGCATATCCATTGACGTGGCATGGCCGATGCGCTGGTGCATGCCTGCAAGGTCACGCATGGTGCCGGTGTAGAACAGGTGCCAGAGACCTGCGTCATCCTTCACCACAGAGCCGGTCCATGTCGTCCAATCATCCCAAGCTTTGGTTTTGGATGGCGCAAAGCAGGTGCCCTTATGGGACCAGTTCACAAGATCGGTTGACGTGGCATGGCCTTGCGAAACATTGCGATGACGGTCATCGGGGTGGGGCAATGACTTGTCGGCCTGCAGAAAATAGGCATGCCAAAGCTTGTCGTCAGAATCCTTCGAGCTCACCAGCCAAAAATCCCAGATCCATTTGTCTTTGAGTGAAAGCACGATTTATCCCTTGATACCTGTTGAAGCGATGGAAGCGATGAAGGCGCGTTGCAGCACCAGATAGAAGGCGAGTACCGGCAACGTGATCATTGTGAGATAGGCCATAACCTCGCCCCAGGCGACGTTAAGCTGGAAGAAATATTGCAGGCCAATCATCACGGGCCGATATTGTTCGGCTTGTACTGAAATGAGCGGCCACAGGTACTGATTGTACATTGCGAGGAACTTCAGAATGGCGGCTGTTGCCATCACAGGCCCTGCCAAAGGCATGATGACTTTGTAGTAGATTTGCCACCAGCTTGCTCCCTCAATGCGGGCGGCTTCAATCAATTCGCGTGGCAGGTCTTTGAAGTATTGCACAAAAAGAAAAATGGTGAGGCCATCGGCAATCAGTGGAATGATTTGGACATGGTAGGAATCGAGCCAGCCGATCTCGAATCCGTTGAGGCCGATCCACGGCAACTTGTTGACCAGCATCAACATCGGAATGGCGATGGTTTCAAAGGGAACAATGAGTGTGGCCACAATACAGGCCAAAATAATATTGCGGCCTTTCCAGTCGAGAAACACAAAAGAAAAAGCAGCGAGGGAACACAAGAACAGCGAGAGTAGAACCGTGGTGCCTGTGACCAAAATGGAATTGAAAACGAACAGCGCCACGGGTGCCCGCTTGAAGGCGGCTACATAGTTGTCGAACGATATGTCTCCCACCGGCAAGAAGGCGCGTATTGATTCCGTGTCGGTGAGAAGTTGCAAGTCTGGCTTCAATGAAGACATCGTCATGAATACCAGCGGGAAACAGAAGATCAGGGCGACGAAGACCAGCAGCGCATAGCGCCAGAACAGTCCTCGTGGTTGTTTCTGTGTGGCCTGCATCACGACTTCTCCCGTGTGAGATAACGTTGCATCAATGAAATGGTAAGCACGATCAGGAACAGCACCACGGATATGGCCGAGCCGCCGGAAATGTCCTGCTTGCCATAGCCTCGTTCAATGGCCTGGAAGACGACGGATTGGGTGGAATCGACTGGTCCACCTTCCGTCATCACGTCAACCTGAATGAACAACGCAAATGCCTGCATGGTGATGACCAGCAACACAAGGATCGCAGTGTTGCGAAGCCCTGGCCAGGTGACGTAGCGAAAGCGTTGCCATGCCGAAACACCCTCAATATCAGCGGCTTCATATAGCGACACTGGTATGGTTTGCAGGCCTGAAAGCCAGATCACCATATGGAAACCCACGGCCTGCCAGATCGACATGGCAATCAGCGAAGGAAAAGCGGTTGAAGTATTGCCAAGCCAATCCACGGGTTGGAACAATCCGAACGTCAGTCCACTGAGCAATGTGTTGAGCAGGCCGTTTTGGCCGTCGTAAATGAAACGCCACAGCAATGCGACGACAACCATGGAGATAACGACGGGCATGAAATAGATTGTGCGGAAAATGTTGATGCCCCTCAGTTTCTGGTTAATCATCAAGGCCAAGCACAGGGCGATGCCACCTTGCAGCGGAGCCACAAACAACACGAACAGAAACGTGTTGACGAGGGCTTTCATGAAGACAACGTCGCTGGTCAGCAGCACCTTGCGATTGTCGCCGGAACTCCACGAAAACCATTCGCGCATGCCTTTGTACTGTGGATAATCAGGATTGCGGGTGAAGCTGCGGACAGTGGGGTACTTGGTCGCGCCATCCGCCTCCTTGAGAATTGCGCTGGTGGCGGGGTCACGCTCAGGCTCAATCGTCAAGACGCTGACACTCAAAAGCTGGCGGAAATTTTCGAGGCCCACATATTCGGCGGCGTTGGGCGAGGCAAAGCGCTGGTTGGTGAATGAGAAATAAAAGGCGAGGCAGAAGGGCACGACAATAAACAAGAACATCAGGAAGGAAGCAGGCAACGCAAATAGCCAGCCGGTGCTAGGGGCGTTCATCAGTCGTGAAGATGATTTGTTTTGCATGATGGCTTGCCCTGCGGGAAACCGGCCGCACGGAATCGTGCGACCGGCAAGTGATGCTTACATCTTCGGGGCGTAGCCGCCGTTCTTTTCGATGTCCTTGGTGATTTCGTCGGCAGCAGCGTCAAGCGTTGCTTCAACTTCAGCACCATTGGCGAGGTCTGACAGGGCCTTTTCGTAGACCTTGGCGGCTACAGCGTAGCCTGGATAAACCGGGCGCAACATGGCCTGCTTGGCTGAAAGACCGAAGAACACTTCCATCGGGCCACCGGCCTTGTAGTTGATCGAAGCCGCGGCGGATTCTGGCGTTGGTGGAATGAGGCCGATGCCATCGGAGAAGGCTGTCAGGTATTTGTCCTGGAGTGCGAATGTGATGAACTTGTTGGCACCTTCCTGGTTCTTCGAAGAAGCCGCAACACCGAACTGCCATGAGGCAGCGCCGATCTTCGGACCTTTGCCAAAGTCAGGGGCTGGCAGGAACAAGACGTCATTGCCAAAGGCCTTGACGGCATTCAGCGCAGCCCAGTTGCCATTCCAGCTAATGGCGTATTTTCCATTGACGAAACCGGTGTCACGGTCAGCGCCATCCTGCGATGTACCAGGTGCCAGTTTGCGGGCAAACAGCGACTGCCAGTACTTGCCGAACTTCACGGCAGCTTCGCCGTTCAGTGCGCCGTCGGCTGTTTTATAGCCGTCGCGGTTAACCAGATCGCCACCAAAGCTTTGGATGAATGGTCCGAAGGCATAAGGATACCATTCACCCTTCCACGCCATGCCAAGGTCGAGCGGGAACTCAAACTTTCCCGAAGCCTGAAGCTTTACCAGTGCGGCATCGAATTCTTCAGCGGTCCAAGGTGTGTCAACCGTTGGAATGCGGATGCCATTGGCTTCAAGCACCGACTTGCGGGCGGTCATTGCCACGGCGGCATCCCACAGGCCAACCGAATAGACCTTGCCGTTGTAAGTGCCAACAGCACCTGGCAGGAATTTCGAATAGGCAGCCGGATCAACGGTAAGCGGGGCCATATAGCCAGCCCACACCCAACCAGGCATTACCGGACCATCGACGTCGATGATGTCAGGCAATTTGCCAGAAGCGGCGGCGGCCGTTACCGAGTCATTGTAAGCGCCTTGTGGAAACTGCTCGAGCTTGATGGTGTAGTCGGCCTGTGCGGCGTTAAAGTCGGTGATAATCCCGTTGAGGATTTTTTGTTCAACTTCATTGCCAGCACCATGGTACCACATGCTGAGTTCGGTGGCCGCAAAGGCCGCCGTTGATGTGAGGAGCGACGCGAGAAGTGCGGCACCTACAGCAAATTTTTTCATATTATTCTCCCATTGTTGAAATGCTGACGTGCCCTGCGGCGCGGCAGTTAGTCCACCCGCCGGGCGCTCACATGAGCGCCCGGCAGGAATTGCGTTCAACCAGCGGGCAGGCTACCAAAGTTCTCTGGTGCCCGGTTTTTCGCTCGGTTTTCATCATCTCAACCGCACATTTGCCAATGTCAAAATAGGGCAGGGCTACGGTTGTTAGTTTTGGATACAGTGTTTCAGAAATCAGCCGAAGATCATCGAAGCCGATCAAAGAAAGGTCTTGCGGGATGGAAACTCCCAACTCCGCCGCAACAGAATAAACCTGCATCGCTACGGCATCATTGCCGCAAATGATTGCGGTGGGTCGGTCGGCATACTTGAGCAGCTTGAAGGCGGCATCGCGTACGATTGATGTTTCAGTGGGCCATTTGCCAACATAGCCTGGCAATTCCAGATCTGAGTTGTAACTGACGCCTGCATCCTTGAAGGCACGACGGATGCCACTCCGTCGCAAATATGTTGCGTCCAACGCCTCAAGCAGCGTGATGAAACCAATCCTGCGGTGACCGCGCGACAGCAAATAACGCGCCTGCTCATAGCCACCTTGTTCATCGTCGGGAACAATGCCGATGCGGTGGTCGTTTACATCATAGCAATTGGCGAGGACAATTGATTCACCAAAAGCGGGCTGGCCCACATCATGGCTGCGGTGGAACATGGCCGCATAAATCACGCCTGCAACCCTGTGGGCGCGGAACATGCGCCAAAGTTCTTGCTCACGCTCCGGGTCACCTTCTGAACTCGCTATCAGCAAAGTGCCGTGTGAACCTTGCAGCGCCGATTGGGCACCCCTGACGATATCAACCGAGTAAGGCGTGGTGGTAATAACGTCCGTCATCAAGCCAATGACAGAGGACTCACCCGAGCGCATTTGCCGCGCTGCCTGGTTAGGCACATAGTTGAGGTGCGTCAGATGTTTTTGAACAGCGGCACGCGTCTTTGCGTTAACCGCTGCATCGTCATTGACAATGCGCGATACGGTCTTGATCGAAACGCCTGCGCGCTTCGCCACTTCCCGCAAAGTGACCAGTGCAACCTCCCTAATCCGATGTTCTTTGACAACGTTGCCATTATGCTAATCATTGAATGACAACGTTGTCAATAGGGTCAGGGAGTTGTCAATCCTGGTGGCAATGGCTGGTTTGGGACCACGGTGCTATTCTTTTGGACCAAGGTGTCTGCCACCACGGATTTGGGCGAGATTGAACTGTTTTTGCCGCTCACGGTTGGAGGATTTTTGGTCTTCGGTCAGTGAGCTCGCGCAGGCCGGGCAGCAGACGCCTTCTTCGAAATCAAGGGATTGGCGCTCGGCTTCTGACACAGGCATCAGGCAGCCGTGGCAGGTGGTATAGTCGGAAATGGCCAAGCCATGGCCGACTGCAACACGATCATCAAAAACATAGCAGGCCCCGCGCCAGTGACTTTCATCTTGCGGGATTTCTTCAAGGTATTTGAGGATGCCTCCTTGCAGGTGATAAACATTCTCAAAGCCTTCATGCAACATGAAGCTGGAGGCTTTTTCGCAGCGAATGCCGCCTGTACAAAACATGGCAATCTTGGTTTTTTTCTGGCTGAGCAGTTGGCGGCGTACCCATTGCGGAAACTCGCCAAAACTTTCGGTTTGCGGATCAACGGCGTTGTTGAAAGTACCGATGCGGTGTTCATATTGGTTGCGGGTGTCGATCAATAATACTTCGGGATCGCTGATCAATGTATTCCAGTTTTCTGGCGTCACATAGTGGCCGACTTTTTTGTTGGGGTCGGCCGCAACATCACCGATAGTGACGATTTCCTTTTTGAGTTTGACTTTGAGTCGCAAGAACGGCGATTGCGGCGCGCTCGAAAATTTATGATCAAGTGCTGGCAAACCACAAATCTGGCGGATTGCCGCCAGTGCCGGAGCAATATTTTCGGCTGATGCAGCAATGGTTCCATTCACGCCTTCGCTGGCCACAAGGACTGTTCCTTTGACGGCCAAAGTTTTCAGCTTTTCCAACATCAAAAGACGCAGTGCGGCTGGATTTTCCAGCGTATGAAATCTGTAGAATGCGGCAATGGAAACGGATGAATGCGTCATGGCGTGTCACTAGCGACAAATGTGACGTAAAATCAAGCTGCGCTACCCGGTTTCAATAGCAACTTGATTTCGCCGTGGAATTTGGCTCTTATCGTGCAAAGCAAAACAGGGAGACTGCCTTATGAAATTTTCCAAAAGACTCATTTTGATGACGGTTGCCGCATTCGCGCTGGCTGCACCCGCAGTGGCCGCCGACATGATTGGCAATTGTGAGCTATCTGGTGCCAAGGGATCAATGGCCATCGCTGCGCCTGCCAAGGCGGGTCAGTTCACGGTTGGCGTTTCGCTGCCAGCACCCATATGGTGGAATGGCGATACGCCTGAATCCATCAAGGACGGTATGGAATATTGCATGGCCGCAGAAATTGCCTGGCGGGCCGGGTTTGACAAACTGGAAGTGGTCAATCTTGGCTGGGATGCGATGATTTCCGGTCAAACTGCGGGTTGGGATATGGCCATGTCTGAAATCTCGATCACAGAAGACCGCAAGAAGGTTCACGATTTTTCGATTCCCTATTTCAGTTCTGACATCGGCGTCATCACCAGTGCTGCTGTTCCTGTGGATGTGAAAAATCTGAAGGCTGCAAAAATTGGCGTTCAGGCAGGCACGACGGGTGCAGCATTTGTCACGGAGAAATTGGGCATTGCCGAACCACAGACCTATCCTGAACAGGGCGAAATGTTTGCTGCTCTCCGGGCGGGTAGCATTGATGCTGCCGTCACCGATACGTCAATCACTTTGGCGGAAGAAGTGGCAACAGGCGGTAAATCGATGGTCATTGGCCAGTTCAAGACGGGTGAATCCTATGGTGCGATTTACCCCAAGGGCAATGCCAACAACGCTGGCATCGACAAGATTTTGCAGAGCATGATTGATGATGGCACGATCGGCAAACTGGGTGCCAAATATCTGGCTTCAGCCTGGGGCAAAGATCCTGCGACAATTCCATATCTGGAAATTGCCAAGTAAATCCAAGTACCGGGCCGTTGCTGTTGGTGGTGGCCCGGCTGTCTCGAAGTTCAGTATGCAGAATCATGCATACCGGGGTGACCCCATTTGAATTCCAAACCCACTCCAAATCTTCCCAAACCTGCGACGCGACGCGCCGTAGCGGCTGTGCTTTTCGCCGTCTTGTGTTTATTGGCCGCATTTTCCAGCATAGCGTTGATCCGTGGTGCCATCGTGGAATTGGGTGTGGTCAGCCCATTGTTTGCAGCCGTCCAGGTTATCGTATTTGCTGTGGTGGCTGTACTTTTTTGGCCAGCCTGGAAAAGTCTTGGTCTTTCCAGAAGTTCCGAAATTGCCCGAGCAACAGGTGATGCCGTCGAAACACGTATCGCCAATGCCGTTGCACGCGACTATGCGCATATCACATTCGGGTGGGGTATTTTTGCCTTGCTGGTTTTGGGCTTCTTCACTTTTATTTTCATGAACGACACTGCAGTTGGAAAAACCTTTGTGTTGCTGCCCCTCATGCAGGAAAAATGGTGGCTGGTGACATGGAAATTTTTCACCGTCAACATTTTCGTGTTTGTGATTGCAGAAATTCTGGTGCTGGTTTGGGGGCTGGCTGTAGCATTGATGCGTCTCATGCCGGGTGCAGCCGGGCAACCCATTCGCGCTCTGGCGACGTTTTATTGCGATGTGTTTCGGGGATTGCCGGGGATTGTCACGCTTTATCTGATCGGCTTTGGCATACCCACATCAGGCATTCCGGATATTGTTTCGCCTTTTGTCTATGGACTGTTTGTCGATATCTCCGCCATGACCCCGCAGGAATTGCGGACTGCAACGCGAATACCCGTGATGTGGTGGTGCATACTGGCGCTGACATTGACTTATGGGGCCTATGTCGCCGAAGTCTATCGGGCAGGCATTGAGAGCATCCATTGGAGTCAGGTTTCTGCGGCGCGGTCGCTTGGATTGTCGTACATGCAAACCATGCGGCATGTGGTGGTGCCGCAGGCGGTGCGTCGCATCATGGCACCATTGTTGAACGACTTCATCGGGCTGCAAAAGGATACGGCATTGGTGCAGATTGTGGGTTTGACTGATGCGTTTCAGCAATCAAAAATAATTGCGGCAAACGCATTCAATCTGTCTGCTGTGACAGTTGTGGCAATCCTCTTTGTACTGATCACTATTCCGCAAGCGCGTTTTGTCGACCGGTTGCTGGAACGCGATGCGGCACGCATGCGGGCAGGGGGTGCGTGATGGCATTTCTGGAAATCATAGATGTACACAAGCACTTTGGTCATATCCAGGTTTTGCGTGGTCTCAGCATGCAAGCCGAGGAACATCAGGTGGTGTGCCTGATCGGACCTTCTGGTTGCGGTAAATCAACACTGCTGCGCTGCATAAACCAGTTGGAAAACATTCAGTCTGGCGAGATCAGACTGGTGGGTGACCGGGTGTCAGGGCCAGGAGTCGACGTCAACCGGCTGCGACAGCAGGTTGGCATTGTTTTCCAGAGCTTCAATCTGTTTCCCCACATGAGCGTTCTGGAAAATGTGACACTTGCGCCAATACGGGTGTTAAAACTGTCCAAAGCGGAAGCGGAAGCAAAAGCCATGGCTTTGCTCATGAGGATTGGCATGGACAACAAGGCATTGGATTATCCCGACCGACTTTCGGGCGGGCAACAGCAGCGGGTGGCCATTGTGCGGGCCTTGGCCATGGAGCCAAAACTTTTACTTCTCGATGAAATCACCTCTGCCCTTGATCCGGAGCTGGTGTCGGAGGTATTGAATATCGTGCGGGATCTGGCGGGCCAGGGCATGACCATGATGCTGGCGACACATGAAATGGGGTTTGCCCGTGAAGTGGCGTCAAAGGTGTGTTTTCTGCATGAAGGTGTGGTGCACGAGGAAGGACCGCCCGCAAAGATATTTGGTGATCCTGATAAAGAACGCACGCGAAGCTTCCTCAAACGTATCATTGAGGCGGGTCGATTGTGAGGGAATTCCATTCATCTCCCGTTCATGTTTGTGGCTTTTAGGTCATCTTCGCCCCTTAGTTCCGCCGCTTTAGTTTGGCATTGCAGCCTTGAATTTGAATGGAAATTGACTCGGAGGACGGCATGAATTTTCGTAGGGGTGCGGCAAGCTTGGTTGCGTTGGCGCTTTTTTCTGTTTCGGTATTGGCGCAAAGCAGCGACAGCGGCTCAGCACCGGTCGAAAATGCAGACAATGTGAAATTGCCGGACGATATTCTTGCGTTGGTCAATGACAAGCGGACGGCCCAGGAGCTTTCTGACGATGAATTGAAAGTGCGTGCACGGGCTGCAAGCAGAGCTTTGAAGGATGACAGTCTGGCGCCAGAGTTGCGTGACCAGTTGCAAGCCTTGATGGAATCCGACCAAGCCGAATTCAAGCTTCGCAAAAACCCCAAGCGAAAAGAAGCAGCACCGAAGGTTGAAGATCAACCTGTTCAGGAAGCTGCTCCTGAACCGAAAATTGAACCGAAGCAGGAAGAACAACCGGTTCAGGAAGCTGCACCGCAACAGGAAGTCGCTCCAGAACCAAAAGTGGAAACCGCAGCGGAATTGCCCGCAGACGTGCTTGAGCTCTTGAATGATCAGCGCGAACTGACGGAGTTTTCGCCGGATGATCTGGCTGTGCGCGCAAGGAAGGCCAGGCAATTGGCCGGAGACGAGTCACTTCCAAAGAAAGTGCGCCGCCAGCTCAGTGAGATATCAAAATTAAGCAAGCAAGCCTTGGCAAGACGCAGCGAAGAGGCAGCGCCGCAAGTTGATCCACCACAACAGGAAGCGGCCCCCAAAAAGGTAGTGGTTGAGCCAAAACTTGAACCGGTTGTTGAACCGCCAGCCGACATAAAGGTTGTAGAGCCAGTTACGCCCGCCGCACCTGCCATCGACAAGGTGGAAGTGCAAGAGCTGGATGGCAACAAGGGTGATCCCGAATCCGAGAAGAAGGCACGGGCCTTCCTTGAGGATGTGACACCTGCTGACAGCTTGAGCGATGATAATCTACGCAAACGTCTCGATGACATTCGTGACTTGATGGCCGAGAATGAGCTTTCGGTGAAGACAGAAAGGGCCTTGCGCAAAAAACTTTCCACAGAACGCAATATTTTGCGCGAACGTGTTGCCAAAGTGAAGGCTGAAGAGGACGCCAAGGTTGCAGCGATTGAATTGAAAAAGCAGGCTGACGTGGAAGCAGCGGCACCTTCGGCTGGCGCTGATGAATCTGATGCAGGTGCAGCCATTGCAAAAAAGAAGAAAAACAAGAAATTCAATATTGATCTCAATATCCTGATCACGCCTGACACACCACGGCGCACGGTTTTGCGCGATCGCCGGCCATCAGAAGAACTTGAAGAAAGTGAATTGCGCCAACGCATCAAGATCTATCGTGATGTTGAAGCGGATGATGCCTATGACAGCTTTGCGCCAGAGGAACGTGTCTATTGGCGCGACACTATCAAGCGTGACCGCCAGCGTTTGCGCCGTGATCTGGAAGTCAGTCGGCGTGAGCGCGGCGATGAATTGAACGACAAGAAGAACGTTTATCGCTTCACGATTGACGATGAGCAAGACTTTGCCTCCAATGATGAAGACACGCAGGACGTGTTTGCGGCTGAAGTTGATGATGCAGATATCGAACGGGTGTTGGTTGCGCCACCGCGCAAGAAGCCGACCAAACGTTATACGGTTGAGGACATTGAAGCCAAGCCGCAGGTGCGTGAAAGCCTGACACGCATTGAAGTTGACACCATCCGGTTTGGTTTCAACGAAGCGTTTGTGCGTGAAGAAGAAGTGGACAGTCTGGACCAGATCGCTTCGGTGATAGAACGTGTGCTGAAGAAATATCCACGCGAAGTATTCCTGATCGAAGGTCACACGGATGCCGTGGGATCGGACGCCTACAACGCGCGGCTTTCGAAGGGCCGGGCAGAAGCGGTGAAGAAGGCCTTGACGTCGTTCTACATCATTCCAGCCAAGAACCTCAAAACAGCTGGCTTGGGCGAACGTTATCTTAAAATTCCAACTGCTGATGCAGAACAGGAAAATCGTCGCGTTTCAATCAGTCGCGCCACGGCGCTGATTGGTGAGGTGGACGAGTGATCGTTAACCAGTGTTCTTTACCCAGTGATCGTTACCCATTGTTCTTTCACTGAGTGCTTGCGGGAAGGAGAGGGCGCTGTTAAACGGCGCCCTTATCCATTCAACAAAGGATCTAAAATGGCAATTGAACGTACATTTTCCATCATCAAGCCTGATGCCACCAAACGCAATTTGACTGGCGCCATCAACGCCAAGATCGAAGCAGCGGGACTTCGCATCATCGCGCAAAAGCGGGTGAAATGGAAATTGGCCGACGCCAAGAAATTTTATGCCGTGCATGCCAAGCGCCCGTTCTTCAAGGACCTGTGCAAGTTCATGGCTTCCGGCCCGATTGTCGTACAAGTGCTGGAAGGCAATGGCGCCATCAAGAAATATCGCAACGTGATGGGTGCCACTAATCCTGCGGATGCTGAAGCTGGCACAATCCGCAAGGAATTTGCCACCTCCATCGACGCAAACTCCGTGCATGGTTCCGACAGTGCTGAAAATGCCAAGAAGGAAATCAAGCAGAACTTCGGTGCCAAGGAAATTGTTGGCTAATGAAAAAGATTGCTCCAGTGCTTCTGTCGGTGGGGTCCTATGTGGCCTTCATCGTGCTTGTGAATTGGTTGTTCGTTCCCGATCAACTGATTGAAGGTGTGACGCAATGGAGCACCAACACGTGGATGGGAACTCTTTATCTCGCCAACGTGATTGTCGGTCTGGTTTTCGTGCTGCGCGATTATGCGCAGCGCGAAATCGGCCACAAGGTTTTAATTGCCACATTGTTGGCGGGTATTCCTGTCTGGTATTTTGCAGGGCCTGGTTTGGCGGCTGCCAGCATGGTGGCTTTTGCACTTTCTGAACTTATGGATTGGGCGGTTTATTCGTTTACCAAACGACCCTTGCAGAACCGCATATTAATATCTTCAATGATTGCTGTTCCGGTTGACACGTTGGCGTTCCAGTATCTTGCTGGATATTTGTCGCCAGCAGCCTTTGTTACGGAAGTCTTGTCAAAGGCTTTGGGTGTGGCCATTGTTTGGTACTTGTTACGGCTGCGGTTTGCGAATGCGGAGCATGTGCCCGCCCATTGATAGATTTTTGACTGATTTGAATTTGGGTGGTAGGTTCCTGAAATGAGCAGCATCATCGTAAAGGCAGAATGGGATCATCAGGCCAAGGTCTGGACGGCAACAAGCGATGACGTGCCAGGCCTTGTCGCTGAAAGCTCTAGCATGGAGAAACTGCGACCGAAGGTTTTGTTGATGATCGAGGAGCTTGTTGACTTGAACAAGTTGTCTTTTGGCGTCGGAGATATTCCTGTCCATTTTGTTGCTCAGACCACGGAGAGATTGGAAATCACGGCAGCAGCATGAGTATTCACATGCAGTTGTGGATAGCGCTCAAAAACCAGTTTCGATCAAATGTCAGCGATAGAATTCGATAGAGTTGGAGGCACTCGAACGAATCATGGAGTCTAGGCATTGGCCAAGCTAGCCAGAGAACTGAAGAAATTCTTATTGGAGGCCGGATGTTACTATGTTCGGTCTGCAAAGGGCGACCACGAATGGTGGTATAGTCCCATAACCAATCGTCATTTTCCTGTAGATAGCGAAATTTGATCTCACAACACTGCAAACGCAGTCTTGAAACAGGCAGGACTTCCGAAAGCGTTTTGAAGGGTAAATCTCCGCTTGAGGGGTTTTTTTCGGAAGGTGTGCCCGCCATCATCGTGACAATTTGGGTTCTGGCACTTTAAGTTCCACACGCCAGTGAACGAGTACGTTACTGAAGCTGTGGCCAGTCTTCTTCAGTTGGGCTTTGAGCATACTGTTTTTTCCCAAGTTGTCCCTCGCGGACTAACTGTGCTATTGTCACGTCATGGACAAAATCACTGTCAATGTTGAATGGCATGAAGCAGAAGGTGTTTGGATCGCGACAAGCAATGACATCTGGGGGCTTGGTGCCCAATCTGTTGACCTTGAGATGCTGAAACAAAAAGTTTTGCCGATGATTGCAGATCTCATTGAGTTCAATAAGGTGAATGTTGCAGGTCCGTCAGTTCCAGTCCATTTCGTTGCACATTCCACAACAATTTTGGAAATGAATCGTGTTGCATGATTTTCTGCTGACAACGATCAATAGTCATCTTGGGAATTGAGCTTTGGGATCGCTTGTACGCGACCTTAAAAAAATGTTGCGAGATTCGGGTTGCGTTGTGGTGCGCTCAGGCAAGGGTGATCATGAGGTCTGGTATAGTCCCGTCAACCAAAAGCACTTTGTTGTGGACGCTGGCTTGGACTATCGTCATCTGGCCAATATTGTCTTGAAACAGGCAGGTCTACCAAAAGCATTCTAAAGGACATAGCGATGGGAAAAACGCGGCTTGAGGCATTTAGTGATGGCGTTCTCGCCATCATCATCACCATTATGGTTTTGGAGCTGAAAGTGCCGCACGGCGAAGATCTTGCGACATTGCTGCAGCTTTGGCCAATATTCTTCAGCTATGTTCTGAGCTTCTTATACATTGGGATTTACTGGAACAACCACCATCACCTTATGCACACGGTGAAGCATGTTACCGGCGGGATTTTGTGGGGCAATCTGCATTTGTTGTTCTGGTTGTCGCTGGTGCCGTTTTCAACGGGTTGGATGGGTGAAAATCATTTTGGCCAGGTGCCGGTGTTGGTTTATGCGCTGAACCTGTTCCTGGCGGCGATTGCCTATACAATTCAGGTGTTCACCATCAAGGCGGCCCATGGGGCAGGCTCTGAAATTGATCGAGCGATTGGCCGCGACAACAAGGGAAAAATATCCTTGGCGGGCTATGTCGCTGCCATGGCTGGTAGTTTCATTTCACCCTATGTGGGCGTATTTTTCACAGTCATCGTGGCCTTGATCTGGCTGGTGCCTGACAAGCGCATTGAACGGGTGCTTGCCAAGTCAGCTGATTGATTGCTCATCGAGTTTTGAGAGCGGCAAACTGTTGGCGACTTTTGCAGCGAGGTCGTGATTGAAAACGCCACGCATGGCGATGTCGATGGTCTTGTCGCTTTGCATCAACTTTTTGAGTTTTGTGTGATCCCAGGACAGGCATTCGGCGCCTTCGGGCAGCAACACGCTGGCCGATGCCACACCGCCATTGAGGAAGGCAATTTCGCCCAGAAAAGAACCAGCCGCAATCGAAGCGACATGTTCCTGCTTTTTGAGTTCGGCTGTGCCGCGCAGCAGGTAATGCAACTGGGAAGGCTCAATACCAGAAACCAGAATGGCTTCACCTGTGCCCTTGGTGCGGGTTGAAACGCTGATCAACTTTCTGAACTGGCCGGGTGTCAGCACACTGATTTTTTCAAACAGACCGCGCAAATCCTGGGGAATGCCGAAATCCAGTTTGCCGCCAAAGACCAGTACAATCATCAACAGGTTGGCGAGGAATGACACAACTTTCCAAAACAGCGGATCAAACAGCGGGCCTGCCGGAATGGCGTAATAATAGAGGGCTTGCAAGAACAGGCTGATGGCCATGACGATGCGCAATTTCAGTTGGTCGCGCAGTAGAAATGACAGAAATGCCAACAGATTCGAAAAGTGAAAAAGGGCGGTGAAAATCCCTTCTGGTGTTGTGATGTCGAAGTTGAACATGACGTCCTATCTGAATTTGCGGTCCAGCCAATCTGCCGTTCTGAACCATGTTCCCACCAGGGGCAAGAACCATGGATCGCCATTATAGAACGGAAGTGTTGGAAAGTCTGGAGTATCGAAAGCGATCTGACGATTACTGAGACCGGCAGCCTTGCGGGCGGTTTCACGGCCAAGATAGCTTAACATGGCAATGCCGGAGCCATTGCAGCACAAGGCGAAATGCAGGCCGTCGCGTTTTCCCATATGGGGCATTTCGTCGATGGCGAAGGCCACATTGCCGGTCCAGGCGTGAGTGATCCTGGTGCCCTTCAACTGGGGGAAGCGGTCAGTCATGAAGCGGTGGAGCAGGGGTGCCGTTTCAGTGGGATCCATGAAGCCGAAACGGGCACGGCCACCAAAAATCATGCGCCTGCCATCGGGTGACAGGCGAAAATATGTCAGTACGCGGCGGGTATCGGCCATACTGCGGTTGTTGGGGATCAAGGATTTTGCGAGATCATCGGGTAGTTCTTCAGTGGCGATGATGTAAGAGCCAAGGGGTACGACACGCCGTTTTAATTCAGGTGTTATGTCGCCTGTGTAGCCATTGGTGGCGATGATGACATGGCCGGCGCGGATGGTGCCACGGGGCGTTTTGACTTGCCATGTGCCGCCACTTTCCTGGGTGAGGCCGATAACTGGTGTTTGCGACGCTATCTTGATGTCGGCGGTTTGGGCAAGATCAAGCAAGCCCTTGAAGTAGAGCGCGGGATGAAGATGGGCAGCACGTTCCACTACCATGCCGCCATGATAATAGTCGGAGCCGATTTCGCCGCGTTGTTCTTCTGCTGACACCATGCGGGCACCTGCTTCAATCTCGATGTTCAAGGCCTTCACTTTCTTTGCCATGGAATCGTAATGGCTTTTGCACCAGGCTCCGAGAAAATAACCCGTCTTGCTCCAGCCGCATGCAATGTTGTTTTCCGAGATTAGGTTTTCTATATGGGTAAAGGAATCCATGGCATCATGGAGAAATGGCTTGGCTTGTTCGGGCGTGAGTGGCTTGGCGATGACACGCTTTCCAACATTCAATCCGCCGGAGACTTGGCCACCATTGCGCGTGGATGCTCCAAACCCCGGTTCAGCTGCATCCAGCACGATTGATTCGATGCCGTGTTTTGCCAATTCAAGCGCCGCATTCAGACCTGTATAGCCTGCCCCCACAATTGCAACGCTCACGCTGCGGGGAAGATCAACTTGTGGCAAGGCCGCGGGTTGAAAGGCTTCCCACCAAAAGGGTTTTGCCTTGAAATCCGGGTGAAATATGCTATTCGCCACGTTTGATACCTTTCTGTTTTGACAGTTTACAATTGTGGCAGCGGAGCCTGCAAGCCAACAGATTGGCCCCTCGACCTTTGGTGCGAGATAGCCTATTTTGTTTTACATAAATTTGTTTCAGGAAATTGTTCATGCGCTTTAGTCATCCGTTATTGCTCGTCGTAGGGTTGTTTTGCTCGTTGTTTGTTTTGGGGGCGAATGCCCAGGCAAAACGTGTGGACATCGTCATCAGCAAAGTCAGTCAAAAAATGACGGTGCGGGTGGATGGTGACATTGAATATGAATGGCCGGTTTCCACAGGTGCGCCGCGTTATGAAACACCATCGGGGGTTTTCCGTCCCTTCCGCATGGAGGCTGAACATTTCTCCCAGGAATGGGATGATGCACCCATGCCACATTCGATTTTCTTCACAGGTGAGGGCCATGCCATTCATGGCAGCTTCCACGTCAAAAGCCTGGGGCGCAAAGCTTCCCATGGTTGTGTGCGCCTGGCGCCGCAGAATGCGGCAGTGCTTTTTGATTTGGTGCAATCGGCAGGCATGGGCAACACCAGTATTTCGCTGAAGGGTGGTTTCTTTGATTTCAGCTATCGCCCCAAACGCAGCTTTGCATCGGTTGGCAAGGACATCGACAAGACAACTGGCACGACCGCCAAGAAAAAGCGGCCCAACAGTGGTTTTCTCTCCCTGTTCGGAACGCCCAAGGCCAAGGTGAAAAAGGTTGTTGCCAAGAAGGACGCGAAAAATAAACTTGCTGGCAAAAAACTTGTTGCGCAAAAAGATGCAGGCAAAAAAGTTCTGGTCAAAAAGCCATTGGAAAAGCCTTTAGCAAAGAAGCTGGTGGCGCAAAAAGTAACTCCGGCCAAGTGTTCGGCCAAGGATAGCAAGAAGCCTTGCAAGAAACCGTCAGTTACCCCAACGGCGGATGCAGGCTGAGACGGCCATCACGCCTGTTGAGCGACTTGACAAATCGCTTGGCCCATGCGCTAAAGCCGCGAAAATCACAAGGTTTTCGCAACTATGATGCATCGCTATCGCAGCCACACCTGTGGCGCACTCAGACCTGAATCCACTGGCACTGTAACCCGATTGTCCGGCTGGGTGCACCGGGTGCGTGACCATGGCGGCGTGTTGTTCATCGATTTGCGGGATCATTACGGCATTACGCAAGTGGTCGCCGATCCCGCATCGCCAGCATTCACGGTGGCTGAGAAGCTACGTTCGGAATGGGTGGTGCGGATTGACGGTGATGTGCGCGTGAGACCCTCGGGCACCGAAAACGCTGACATGCCGACGGGCCTGATTGAAGTCTATGCCCAGGAAATCGAAGTGTTGTCGCAAGCAGCTGAGCTTCCGCTGCCCGTGTTTGGTGACACCGAATATCCGGAAGACATACGTTTGAAGTATCGCTTCCTCGATTTGCGGCGTGAGCGCATTCACGGCAATATTATGAAGCGTGGCGCGATCATCAATTCGCTGCGCCGTCGCATGGTGGACCAGGGCTTCTTTGAATTCCAGACGCCGATCTTGACGGCCTCATCGCCTGAAGGTGCGCGCGATTATCTGGTGCCATCGCGCGTCCACCCCGGCAAGTTCTATGCGCTGCCGCAAGCGCCGCAGCAGTTCAAGCAATTGCTGATGATGTCGGGCTTTGACCGTTATTTCCAGATTGCGCCATGCTTTCGCGATGAGGATGCGCGGGCGGATCGTTCGCCAGGCGAGTTTTATCAACTCGATATTGAAATGAGCTTTGTGACGCAAGAAGATGTGTTCAATGCCGTAGAGCCGGTGTTGCGCGGCGTGTTTGAGGAATTTGGTGGCGGGCTTCCTGTCACGCAGAAGTTCCCGCATATTGCCTTCAAGGATTCGGTGCGCTGGTATGGCACCGACAAGCCTGATCTGCGCAATCCAATCAAGATGCAGAATGTGACGGAGCATTTTGCGGGATCCGGTTTCAGAGTGTTCGCGGGCATGATTGCCAATGACCCCAAGGTTGAGGTGTGGGCCATTCCTGTGAAGGGTGGGGGATCACGGGCGTTTTGTGACCGGATGAATTCCTGGGCGCAACAGCAGGGTCAGCCGGGATTGGGTTATGTGTTCTGGCGTGATGGTGAAGAGGGTGGGGCCGGCCCGATCGCCAAGAATATTGGACCTGAACGTACATCTGCGATTCGTGATCAATTGGAACTTGCAGTGGGCGACGCGGCATTTTTTGTGGCAGGCGTGCCATCAAAATTCTACAAATTCGCAGGCGAGGCCCGCACCAAGGCGGGTGAGGACATGAACCTCATCGCCAAGGATCGTTGGGACCTGTGCTGGATTGTGGACTTCCCGATGTATGAGTGGAACGAGGAAGACAAGAAGATCGACTTCTCGCACAATCCGTTCTCGATGCCGCAGGGCGGACTTGAAGCGCTGAACACACAAGACCCGCTGACCATCAATGCCTATCAATATGACATTGTGTGCAATGGCGTTGAGCTGTCATCCGGCGCCATCCGCAACCACAAGCCTGAGGTGATGAAGAAGGCGTTTGAGATTGCGGGTTACCCGGAAGAAGTGATCATCGAAAAGTTTGGCGGCATGTACCGGGCCTTCCAATATGGCGCACCGCCCCATGGCGGCATAGCGCCGGGTGTGGACCGGATTGTCATGTTGCTATGCAATGAACCCAACATACGGGAAGTTGTGTTGTTTCCGATGAACCAGCAGGCACAGGATCTTTTGATGGGTGCCCCTTCGGCCCCCACCACCAAACAGTTGCGCGAACTCCACATCCGGTTAAATTTACCTGAGGCGTGATGCTTCGTTAGCAATTATTTACTATGTTGTTTGATCGTGGGGGCACGATTTTCTCTGATTCCCAAACAACGAGGTTTCTTTCCATGATGCGCAGACTTGTCGCGGCCGTGTTTTTCACCGCCGTCACTTCCTTTGCTGTTTTGCCTGCAGCCCATGCCGCTGCCAGCCCAAAAGACCAGCAAGTTCAACTTCTGAAAAAGAAGAAGCAGCTTGCGGCCAAGAAGCTGGCTGTAGCCAATAAACTTGATGCGCTGAAAGCCGACAAGGCCAAGAAGCGTCGCGTCCTGGCCAGTGGCGAGCGTTGCAAGGGTTTCATGCAATGCCTGTTTGGCGCAAAGCGCGGTGTGCGGGTAACGCAGGATCGGCGCTATACGCAAGCTTCGTTTGGCAAAGGTGGCAATGTGTTTGCCCGCAAATCGCGGCGCACTGTTGCGTGGCGGGATGGCAAGTATCCCGTGGGTTCTCTCATCGTCAAAACACCGGAGCGCGCCCTATATTACATTTCTGGCAAGGGCGAGGCTATTCGCTATTCGATTGGTGTTGGCAAGGAAGGCATGCAGTGGAGTGGCAATTCAAGGATTGGTCGAAAAACTGAATGGCCAAGCTGGACGCCACCGCAGGTGATGATTGAGCGCGAAGCCGCCAAAGGACATATCATTCCTCCCTTCATGGAAGGTGGGCCGGGCAATCCATTGGGAGCGAGGGCCATGTATATCAACGGCACAATTTACCGGGTGCATGGGACCAACAATGAATCTTCGATTGGCGGAGCGGTTTCTTCGGGCTGCATCCGGATGATGAATGCTGACGTGATCGATCTCTATGAGCGCGTGAAGCTTGGTGCGCGGATATACGTCTATCAGTGATTGATCAGATATTGTTGTGAAGGGCTGCTGTGAAGCGGCCCTTCTTTCTTTTTGGCTTACACCTCAAAACAAAATCGGCCCCGAAGCCTTCTGGCAATCGGAGCCGATGAATGAGAGCCAGGCTCTCAAAGAAGTCGAAGGATTACTTCGCAGCCTTCTTCTTGGCAGGAGCCTTCTTCTTGGCAGGAGCCTTCTTGGCTACCTTCTTGACGGCTTTCTTGGCAACTTTCTTTACAGCTTTCTTTGCAGCTTTTTTGGCAACGGCCATGTCTATTCTCCTAGAGATATTGGTTGTTTTCGCCCCACAACGCAGGCTCTACAGTCGTGATACAAATATCATGCATGACGTGATGTCATAAACGCATTTGTCACTATGCAACTTAGTGAACCCCTTTGTGTGATTCGGCAATATGCCGACTACATCTAGTGTTGTGGTTGAAGTTCGCTAACAAGTGGTAAAGAAGGCGGGACCAAGCGCATTGATCCGTAGGCGGATGAAATAAAAAACCGGCGACCGTGTATGAAATAAACCAGAATAAACAAGGATGCTCTGTAGACGGATGAAATGTGAAATTGTCGTTGCCGTGCGAACCATATGTGGCAGCAGGAATGCAAGCGACCATCACTTGTCCACAATTTTTTTGTGTGGATGCTGCAAACCCTGACAACATTGTGAGGAAATTAGAGGCTATGCAGCCTCAACCACGAACGTTACGGCATTTGGTTTTGGTGGAACATGTCCATCTTCACGCATGCCTTCGAGATGGAACTCAATTGCTTCGCGAATGAGCTTCTGTGTTTCGGCAAATGAGTTGCCAGTTGCGACACAGCCAGGCAAATCTGGCACATAGGCGCCAAAATTGTTTCCGATATTCTCGATGATCACTGCATAACGCATCTTCTTAGGCCTTCTTCAGCATGGCTTGTTTGAGTATGCTGTTTTCCATAGCAGGAGAAAGGTCGTCCGACAACTTTCCGGCTACTGTCACCCGGCCCGACTTGATCTCATGCTTGTATTGTCTATGACTGCCCTTCGTTGCAATCAGAGACCATCCATCGTTTTCAATTCGACGAATGATCTCTTTGACCTTGGTAGGCAAGGCTTACGAACACCCACTCGTGCTGCCACAGGTATCGCACTTCATGCAGGTGCCGTTCCTGACCATGGTGTAGTTGCCGCATTCGCCGCAGCAGTCGCCTTCGTAGCCTTTGAGTTTGGCTTCGGTGCGGCGGTCCATTTGTTTCATGACCATTGGTTCGGGCATGGCGACTGGTGCGCTGGCTGGTACGGCCAGAGCTTCTGAGGCGCGCATTTGCAAGGCGTGGGCGGCAGAGGTTGCCACGGCTGCACTTTGCGGGATCATCACCACGTTGCTGAGGTTTGACTTGCGCACGAAACCCGTCGAGACAAATTGTTTGGCGGGCTTTGGGGCTTCTTCGTTGACACCTTTGCCCAGCGCGTCAAAGCCAAGCTCTGACGGTTCGACGTGGGCGAGGTCGTTGCGTCCGAGATAGGAGACGGCAAGTTCGCGGAACACGTAGTCGAGGATCGACGTGGCGTTCTTGATCGAGTCGTTGCCTTGCACCATGCCGGCGGGCTCGAATTTTGTAAACGTAAAGGCATCCACATATTCATCCAACGGCACACCATATTGCAGACCAACAGAAATCGCGATGGCGAAGTTGTTCATCATGGCGCGAAGGGCAGCCCCTTCCTTGTGCATGTCGATAAAGATTTCACCGAGCTTGCCATCTTCATATTCACCGGTGCGCAGGTAAACCTTGTGACCGCCGACGACAGCTTTCTGGGTGTAGCCCTTCCGGCGTGACGGCAGCTTTTCGCGTTCGAACTGGCGTTCAACGACGCGCTCGACAATCCGCTCCACAATGGTTTCAACACGGGCCTGCATGGGTTTGGCGGCCAAGGTTTCGCCGATGTCTTCATCCGCATCCTCATCAGCGATGAGTTGTGACGACAAGGGTTGCGAGAGCTTTGAGCCATCACGATACAGCGCGTTGGCCTTGATGCCCAACTTCCACGACAACATGTAGGCGGCATTGCATTCTTCAACAGCCGCGTCGTTTGGCATGTTGATGGTTTTAGAAATCGCACCCGAGATGAATGGCTGCGATGCGGCCATCATGCGGATGTGACTGTCAACACTCAGGAAGCGCTTGCCAATACGACCGCAGGGGTTGGCGCAATCGAAGACGGGCAGATGTTCGTCTTTGAGTCCAGGTGCTTGTTCAAGGGTCATAGCTCCACAGACGTGGATGTTGGCCTTGTCGATATCAGCTTTTGAAAAGCCGAGGTGGGCCAGCATGTCGAAGCCGAAGTCGTTGAGCTGCGCATCGGTGACTTTAAGAACGGACTTGCAGAAGTCTTCGCCCAGGTTCCACTTGTTGAAGACGAACTTGATGTCAAAGGCTGAAGCCAATCCGGCTTCGATCTTTTCGATTTGCGCTTCGGCAAAGCCTTTCGCCTTGAGCTGGGCATGGTTGATGCCCGGCGCATCAGCGAGAGTGCCGTGACCAACGGCGTAGCCAATGATTAGTTCGATTTGATCGGGAGTATAACCGAGGAAGCGCAGCGCTTCGGGAACCGCCTGGTTGATGATCTTGAAGTAACCGCCACCAGCGAGCTTCTTGAACTTCACGAGAGCAAAGTCTGGCTCGATGCCGGTGGTATCGCAATCCATGACCAGACCGATCGTGCCCGTGGGGGCAACAACGGTGGATTGGGCATTGCGATAGCCGTGGGCTTCGCCCAGTGACACGGCTTTGTCCCACGCCTTGCGCGAGGCTTCGGCGAGGGATTTGTCTTTCAGGTCGTTCTCGTCCAGCGGCACGGGGTTGGTGGCAATGCCTTCGTAGCCAACGGCAGCACCATAGGCGGCGCGGCGATGGTTGCGCATGACGCGCAGCATGTGCTCGCGGTTCTTGGCAAAGCCGGGGAAGGGGCCGAGTTCTTTCGCCATTTCTGCTGAGGTTGCGTAAGAAATACCGGTCATGATGGCGGAGATGGCAGCGCAAATGGCGCGGCCTTCATGGCTGTCATAGGGAATGCCCGACGTCATGAGCAGGCCGCCGATATTGGCAAAGCCCAAACCAAGCGTGCGGTATTCATAGGATAGCTTGGCAATTTCCTTCGACGGGAATTGCGCCATCAACACCGAGATTTCAAGCACGATAGTCCAGAGGCGAACGCCGTGTTCGTAGGATTCGATATCGAATGAGCCATCGGCCCGCTTGAATTGAATGAGGTTCAGCGAGGCGAGGTTGCAGGCTGTATCGTCGAGGAACATATATTCCGAGCACGGATTGGAAGCGCGGATTTCGCCGGAGGCAGGGCAGGTGTGCCAGTCATTGATAGTTGAATGAAATTGGATACCCGGATCAGCCGAGGCCCAAGCGGCGTAACCAATCTTGTCCCACAAGGAACGGGCCTTCATGGTCTTCATGATTTTGCCATCGCGGCGAGCCAAGAGATTCCAATCGCCATCGGTTTCAACGGCTTTCAAGAAGGCGTCGGTGACGCGAACCGAGTTGTTGGAGTTCTGGCCAGCAACCGTGCGGTAAGCTTCGCCATCCCAATCCGAGTCATAGGTGTCGAAGGAAATTTCCTTGTAGCCTTGCTTGGCGAACTGGATGACGCGCTTGATATAGTTGTCCGACACCAGGTTGCGGCGGGCATCTTTGACGGCGCGCTTGAGGGCAGGGTTCTTTTCGATTTCGAAGCAATCATTGCCCGGACCTTCGCAGTTGACGCAGGCCTTCATGATGGCAGTCATGTGCTTCTTGACGATCTTTGAACCGGTGACGAGGGAGGCAACTTTTTCCTCTTCCTTTACTTTCCATTCGACATACTGCTCAACATCTGGATGATCGACATCGACAACGACCATCTTGGCCGCACGGCGCGTGGTGCCGCCTGACTTAATCGCACCCGCTGCACGGTCACCAATTTTGAGAAAGCTCATCAGGCCCGAGGACTTGCCGCCGCCCGCCAGTTTTTCGCCTTCGCCGCGCAGATAGGAGAAGTTTGAACCGGTGCCTGAACCATATTTGAACAGGCGGGCTTCACGCACCCAAAGATCCATGATGCCGCCTTCGTTGACGAGATCATCGGCAACCGATTGAATGAAGCAGGCATGGGGTTGTGGGTGTTCGTAAGCTGATTTGGATTTTGTCAGTTTGCCGGTTTCAAAATCAACATAGTGGTGGCCTTGCGCCGGACCATCTACGCCGTAAGCCCAATGCAGACCGGTGTTGAACCATTGTGGCGAATTCGGTGCGCACATCTGGCGGGCCAACATGAAGCAATGCTCGTCGTAGAACGCGCGGGCGTCAGTTTCGGTGTCGAAATATTTGCCCTTCCAGCCCCAATAGGTCCACGTGCCAGCAAGGCGGTTGAACACCTGCTTGGCGGAGCGTTCACCTGTCGTGCGGTCTTTGTCGGGAACACCTGCCAAAGCCTCTTCGTCCAAGACAGAACGCCACAGCCAGCTTGGCACGGTTTCTTCTTCCAGTTTCTTGAGAGCCTTGGGAATGCCGGCTTTACGGAAATATTTCTGGGCCAGTATGTCGGTGGCGACCTGGCTCCATGCAGAGGGGACTTCGATATCAGCAAGACGGAACACGATGGATCCGTCGGGGTTTTTGATTTCGCTCACAGCATTGCGGAAATCGATGCCCGTGTACGCATCCTGACCTTCAACTGTATAACGACGTTCGATTTTCATTTTAGTCTGCCCTCAGATTATAATTTTGCCCACCCGCGAAGTGTTTGCTTCGCGCATATTTCCAATCCATGGGCGCACAAAAACGCCCACGGACTGATGCTCACCCGTGTTCCACGCAACTTCCAAATTTGGCGAACTTCGCCCCCAGTATCGACAAAACGGAACCACATGGCTTGGTGCCAGCAGAACTCCCTACTCACCGCACAGGTTCCCTGTTTGGTGCCGCCGTCTTGATTAATATAATAAGAGTGTCACCTTGGTTCGTCAATAGCTGGTGTGTTAACGAAAGATTAACACCAGATATAGTGGGTGACACTCAAGCCCGCCGTGTCGATTGCCTAACATCATCCGATTCTAGGTCTAAGCTCAAGAGCGATAAGGATATTAGCCACAGGCCAAATGGAAACGGTGGATTAACGAGAGGTTAACCTTGACAGGCGTCAAGAGGTTTCTGGATGACGCGCAAAAATGTTGCAGACAATCTGCTGCACCTCAATGGAGAATTCAAACCACTACTGCAATATTTAGTTGCGTAAAGTTGGGTGTACCTAGAGGCAGCGATGCTGTCGATGGAAGAATCAACCGCAAAATCACGATGGGTCTGGTTGCACTGCCAGCTTGCGCTTCAAAGCTATCGGCTTTGCACTTTCAGTTGGTCCCAAAAACCACAACAGCGGCAGCGCCAGCAGCGAGAGGCCTGCCAGCAGCCACCAGCATTCGTTGATGGCTTGCGTAAGGCCCGCCGATTGAACGAGGTCGGAGAGGGCGAAAATGCCCATGGCGTCATCGGCGTCGGGTAACTCATCGATGGAGACGCCGAGAAGAGGAGCAGCCGAGGCAGGTGTCGTCCGGGCCAGTTCCAAAAGCCGTTCGGCGTGGTCGGGCGCGCGCGAAAACATCACGGTGTCCATTACGGCGATTCCCATCACACCTCCGACATTGCGCACGAGATTAAACAGGCCCGAAGCATCGCTGACCTTGTCGACCGGGAAAAGCGACAAGGCAATGCGGATAGGTGGCAATATGCAGAGGGCAACCGAAGCACCGCGCAACACAAGTGGCCAAAAGAGTTCAGGTGCATCGGACAATACGGTCAACTGAGCATTCAACGCCAAGCTTGCACTGAACAGGACAAAGCCAAGGGCTGTGAGCAGCCGCGCATCCAAAAACCGATCCGTGGCAACAGTGATCGGCGCTGCAATGACTTGCGTGATCCCCATGACCAGAACAATTAAACCAATGGCAAGGGGACCGTGGCCGCGCACGTAGCCCAGAAACACCGGCAAGACATAGACCGATGAAAACAACAGAAATCCAAGCAGGAAAGACAGTGCACAGCCATAGGCCAGCGCCCGGTTTTGCAGCAGGTGAAACAGTATGGGCGAGCGTGGCCTTTTGACAGAAAAATACAGGCAGGCAGCGGCAGTTGCAAAACAGCCGAGGACAACAGGTGACATCCAGCCCCGCGTGGGCGCTTCTTTCAAACCGACGATCAAAAGCGCCAGCGACAGGCCAAAGCTGGCGAGGGCCAGCCAATCAAGTTCATGCAGAATGTTCCATTGCTTGGCAATGCGGGGCAGAAAGACCAGTCCCGCGAGGGTTGCGATGATGCCGGGAATGACGTTGATCAGGAAAAGCCAATGCCATGAATAATGTTCTGTCAGCCAACCGCCGATGATGGGTCCGAGCGTTGGGCCCAGCACAGCCAGAAATCCACCCATGGCTGTGGCAAGGGTTTGCTCGAGGCCCTTGGGGAAAAGCAGAAAGATTGCTGAAAACACCAGCGGGATCAGAACACCACCGGCAAAGCCTTGTAGGACACGCCAAGCCAGCAAACCAGCGAAGCCCGAAGACAGGGCGCAGCCGATGGAGGCGAAAGTAAAAATGCTCAGTGCAAAAACAAATAGCCAGCGCATGGAGAGCACCCGCGTGAGCAAAGCGGTGACAGGGATGGCGATGACTTCGGCGATGATGTATGATGTTTGCACCCAACTCATCAGATCGGCGCCGATATGCAAGGCTTCTTCAATGGCTTTGAGCGATGTTACCACCACCTGAATATCCAGGATGGCCATGAACATGCCGATGCACAAGGCCGTGAACCCCAGCCAGCGCGGCACAACGGTCAGAGTGTAAGGCTTGTCAGACATCGAATCTCTTTGCATCTGGTTTTGTCTCTTACGGCATTGTTTGTTGTTTGGGTTGAGCAATCTCGGGCGGTGAACTGGGAAGGTCATGAAGGTTTTTTTGGTGAGGCCATGCCTGTGGATGAGCTTGTGGAGGGTATTGCGCCGCCACTGACGCGCCGCAAGCCAGGCTGCCAAATGCTAGCAGTGCAGCATGCCGAAAATGTCTATCAGCAAGTGCCGCTGCCAGGTGTCAATTGCACGGATCGTTCAATGCCCCACAAGAATGAGCCAATATTGCCGGATGTTGGCAAACCTGAATCGAAGGCCGAATAGTTGCGGCTTGACAGGTTGGGGGAGGGGCGGCATACAGCGCCCGCAACTTGATTTTCCTCACAGAATGTCTGTTGCTGGTTTCCGGGACGCGTTAATCCGGGAGAGTGTCCCGAGTGGCAAAGGGGGGGGACTGTAAATCCCCTGCTTTACGGCTTCGTAGGTTCGAGTCCTACCTCTCCCACCATCCTTTGATTTGTGCTAGGATGTAGTCATGCGGGTGTAGCTCAATGGTAGAGCAGGAGCCTTCCAAGCTCAATACGAGGGTTCGATTCCCTTCACCCGCTCCAATCCTCCAGTGCTCAAAACCAAGGTTCGCGATCAGCGACACGGTTAATTAACGCCAATTCGCCATAAACAATGCTGACATTTAAGTTGGGGTTTGTCGTGAAATTGAAACGAATTCTGGTTTGCACATCAGCTATTTGCCTGTTTCTTGGTTTGGGGGTTGGCATTTGGCAGCTTGGTGAATGGCAAGTTGAAAAGACCTGGAAAAGCCACGTCGCTGCCGAAGTCGCTGAGTTAAAAACTGGCGCATCTTCGGCTTCAGACAAGTTTACAGTCATATATTCGGGCATCCGCACCATTGCATTGCTGCCCAGCGTCCGAAATGTTGATCGAGATGCGTACAATCTCTCGGAAGACAGTCGTGCCAACATCCAGCAGATATACAACAATCTCAAATCGCAATTGGATGTATCAGAAATCTATATTTTGCCTGCTGATTTCAATCCGCAACGCATTGATCCCCAAACGGGCAAGCTGCAGGTACCAATAGCAAGTTTTGATGAATTGATTGTGCACGGCGGCAAGTATGCCGCGCTTCCCAATCCCTTTGCTGCAAAAAAAGATGTTGAAAACAGTCATGGCCAACCCGAGGAAGAGGGTGAGGAATATGCGGTCATGGTTGAACAGTTGGCACTGTTCTCCCGTTGGGGTTCGCGTGGACTTGATGCCCAAGGTCTGAAGTTGCCCATGTTGTCTTCGAAAGAGGTCATCACTTGCGACAATACCATATTCAACAATACGCTGGTCGATGCGGATCGCCAGGGGATTATTCTTTCAGTGCCGTTCTATGGTGACGATGGAAGCTTCCGCGGGATGATATCTGCCATTGTCAGGACGGATGTAGTTGTTGGTTTTGCCAAGGGCGAGGGGCTTTCCATCATCGCTCCCCGGGGCAGCGTCGGCAAGCCATTGGTTTTGTCAAACGGGATTGACCATGATCTGTTTCAGCCGGACCTTTGGCGGAGCCATCCACAACAATTGTTGCATGCCCATGCGGATATCAAAATACCGGATATTGGTGGCAAATGGATGTTGCGCATTGTGCGTCCGGCCAATCAATTTTATGAAACTGCCGAGTTCAGGGAAATTCGGAATTTTACATTGTGGATGCTGGTTTTACTTGCGGTTGCAGCTTGCTTGACGTTGGCTGCAGTTCTTGCCAGTTCGAGGCGTAGTGGGAAGCTGAAGCATGCCGCCACTCATGATGCTTTGACTGGCCTGCCCAATCGTGTCCTGGTTGAAGATTACATCAAGCAGGCCATGGCAGGTCGAACACAAGATACAACGAACATTCAAGCCTTGTTGTACCTGGACCTGGACAAGTTCAAATTGGTCAATGACACGATGGGACACCAGATCGGTGATGAAGTCTTGAAGCATGCAGCGGGAGTTCTGCGCAACTGCGTGCGAAACGACGATGTCGTCGCGCGCATTGGCGGTGATGAATTTGTGATTCTTGTATCCAACATGAAAACAGTAGACCAGGTTATTGCCTTGGCAAAACGCATTACAACCGAAATGCGGGTTCCCATAAAGTTGGGTCGGCAGACAGCATATATTGGTACAAGCGTCGGCATTGCAATGCTTGACAACAACGTGACTTCGCCCGGTGAACTGCTGCGCCACGCCGATTTGGCGCTGTTCCGTGCAAAAGCCCAGGAACGCGGGAACTTCCGTTTTTACGCCCCTGAAATGGATGCAGAACGTGATAGTCGCCGGGGGTTGGAGGCTGACATGCACAATGCCCTTATGAACAGGGAATTTGTGCTCCACTATCAACCCATCCACAATGCTGCGACATCAGAAATCACAGGTTATGAAGCTTTGGTGCGCTGGCTCCATCCCACACGCGGCATGATTTCTCCCTTGCAATTCATTGAACTGGCAGAAGAATCGGGGTTCATCAACGAACTGGGAGAATGGATACTGTTGCAGGCTTGCACAGATGCCCTGAGGTTTGACGATCACTTGCGCATGGCTGTCAATCTTTCGCCTGTTCAATGCCGCAATCCAACCTTGCCGCTCAAGATATTGTCGATCTTGAATCAGGTGGGCTTGGCTCCACGACGCCTTGAACTTGAGATTACCGAAGGTGTTTTGCTGGCCGACGACAAGTCAACCATTGACATGTTGAACCAGCTGCGGGCCATCGGTGTTCGGATTGCGCTTGATGATTTTGGCACGGGCTATTCTTCACTGGGTTATCTGAAGTCCTTTGAATTTGACAAAGTGAAAATTGACCGGTCTTTCCTGCAAAACATTGAACAGGACAAGGAAGCTGTGGTGCTGAAAGCTGTTACCCAACTGAGCAACAGTCTTGGCATGGCAACAGTTGCTGAAGGTGTGGAAACTGTCGAACAACTTCTGCTGGTCAAGAAACAGGGATGCACCGAAGTTCAGGGCTATTACTTCAGCAAGCCCAAGCCGATTGAGGAGATTATTCAGGCTCAGCAAAAGAAAATTTCAGCCGCTTCACATGGGTGAATGGCGCACTTGCTTGCAATAACAGTATTTTCTATCAAACAGCGGGATTTTGCGCGTGGTTTTGGCGGGTTGAATAAAACGCGGCATTGTAAAAGTTGGAGGGAATATTGGAACCCTCGATCAGATCGTGGCGATCACCAAGGCGGCCGCACCGTGAGTGCGGGTGTAATTGCCAAGCCTACAAATTGAACAACTCACCCAAGGCGGGTTTCAAAGTTTGAGGCCCGCCAGCACCGTCTCAAAACGCCCAGTTCAATCCAGCTCTTGCCGTGTGCAATACATCGCCGCCGCGGATTTCGGCGTCGTAGCTTATTGTGGCTTGCCAGTTCTGGGTGCTGGCGAGGGTGAGGCCAGCGCCGATGATGCCGCCCATGCGACTGGGTTCAAGGCCCGTGACGGAGAAGGGGGTGGCGGCGGCGACGCCTGCAAAGCTGGCGCTCAGGTCCCGGTTGTCGCCCAATACATCATAGACAACGCGACCGCGCAGTTCTGGGGTGATGGTCATGCCGTCGCTCAACGCCATGGTGCTGGCGAGGCGTGCGCCGACATAGGCTTTCAAGGCATCGGTGTTTTCCGCGTCAACGCTGATCCCCAAACCGCCACCGCCTGCTTCGGTGAAGCTGTCACTGTGCAGATGGCTGTAGACAAAGCCGCCCGTGGGTTCGAAGAAGGCGTTTTCGGACAGGGCAAAGCGCCGGGCCGCTTCAAAGCCGAGGTTGAAGCTGGTGGCGTCATAGTCTGCTGTGGCGGGAGTGGGCAAATTGACGAGACGCTTTGACTTGATGGTTTGGAAACTG
>JANOVS010000189.1:0-17781 GCA_031417515.1 Hyphomicrobiales bacterium | reverse complement strand
CACAATGCTACAGGTTCTCAGCCTCACGCCATTCGAGAAAATGCCCATGGATAAAGCCTTTTTCGATGATGATTACAGCGAACAACAATCATTGAAAACCAACCAATTGAATTTGTTCGATTAACGACCGGACAGTAGTGGGACGCTTCCCTTTTCCATCTATTTTGATCACCGGCAATCTCAAACAAACACTTCCACCCCCACCCCAAATCTCTTCGCCAGCGCCTTTGCCAGTTCCTTGCTAATCTCACGCCGTCTATTCAGAATTTCTGAGATCCGGCTTTGGGGTGCGCAGTCGGCGAGGTCGGTTTGTGAGAGGTTGTGTTGCTGCATCAGGAAGCGCAGCACATCGCGTGGTAGTGCGTCTGGAATTTCGACATGATCTGCTTCGTAGGCGGAAATCTGATTGGCAAGATAATCCAGCACATCAGCCAAGGGATGTTTTTCGTCTTCGCCAACATCATCAAGCAGTTGGTTCATCACGGCGGTGGCGCGGGTGTAGTCTTTCTTCGTGCGGATTGCAGAAAAGCCCAGCACATCGCGAAAGGGTTTCCAAGTCTTGAGCAAGTCTCCGGTTGAGATCACTTCATGTTTCATGGCTTTTTCCACTTTCCCAAATCATAGTCGGCATGTGTCAGTACGTGGCGTATGTAAACTTTTCGCCTGTTGTAATGAATGGCAGAGATCAAGCGATATTTGTTGCCAGCAATGTTAAACACAGTCAGGCCATTTACATGATCTGCACTTGCAAAGGTCTTCTTTAAGTCAGCAAAATTCGCATATTCATTGCCAATCATAATACGATACCACGCCAACAAAGACGCCTGCGCATCTGGACGCCTTGTCCAAAAAGCAATGAGTGCAGGTTTTGAGATGACATGCATGACTTTTTGTATACCAAAATGGTATAACTGTCAATCCGCAAGCGCGTGGATCTCACCGCTTCTCCGCCACCTTATAAACCTCATTGCGCTCGCGCTTGCCCACCGCCACCACCAGCACAATCAACTGCTGATCACGCACTTCATAGACCAGCCGATAGCCCGCATTGCGCAGTTTTATTTTGTAGCGTTCCCTCGCGCCATGCAGCCGTGCTGATGGCACCTTTGGATTTTCCAGTCTCTCTGCCAGTTTTGATTTGAACTGTTCGCGCGTGGTGTTGTCCAGCTTCCGCCATTCTTTCAGTGCGGCGTCGAGGAAGGCGAGGTCATAGCTCATCAAGCCGGACCTTGTGGATGGTCTGGCCTTCGCGAGCGTCGGCGATGGTGTTGAGTTCGAGGTCTTCCAGCCGTTCCAGCATGGCCTCATAGGCTTTGGCGGGCACGCAATAGAAAGCGGGTTCATTGTGGTTGAGAATGGCCACAGGGAAACCTTCGCCAGCGGCGACGGTGCCCATGGGGTTCTTTTTAAGCTCGGTCACACTGGCAGTGGTGGCGGCGAGAATTTGGTAGGTCATTGGGTGATCCTTAATTTGGTACTGTATATAGCACTTAATTCAGAACACTTCAACCCAAGCAAAAAACGCGGGGCCATTTCCGGCCCCGCGTCTTGGACTTCCCCCACCGTCATCGCAAAGGGCGATGACACCTCCCCCGTGAAGGGGGAGGATGAAGGGTGGTGATTTACTCCCCGTCAGCCGGAGCAGCAGCTTCCTGCTTTGACGTCAGGTCTTCGCCCGTCGCTTGATCAACGACCTTCATCGACAAGCGTATCTTTCCGCGATTGTCCATGCCGAGGAACTTGACCTTGACCATTTGGCCTTCGGTGACAACATCAGACACCTTCTGCACGCGCTGTGGCGCAAGCTCCGACACGTGCACCAGACCATCTCTTGCGCCGAAGAAGTTCACAAACGCCCCGAATTCCATGATCTTGACGACCTTGCCTTCGTAGATTTCGTTGACTTCTGGTTCCGACACAATCGACTTGATCCACTTGAGGGCAGCGGTAATGGCTGCACCCGAAGACGAAGCCACCTTGATGGTGCCGTCGTCCTGGATGTCGATCTTGGCACCGGTCTTTTCGACGATTTCGCGGATGACCTTGCCGCCTGTGCCGATGACTTCGCGTATTTTATCAGTGGGAATCTTGATCTGCTCGATGCGTGGTGCATGTTCGCCAAGACCCGGACGGGCCTTTTCGAGGGCTTCCGACATTTTGCCAAGGATATGCAAACGGCCTTCCCTGGCCTGGAACAGGGCAACCCGCATGATCTCTTCGGTGATGCCGGTGATCTTGATGTCCATTTGAAGGGCTGTCACACCTTCCGATGTGCCCGCCACTTTAAAGTCCATGTCGCCCAGGTGATCTTCATCACCCAGAATGTCGGAGAGCACGGCAAAGCGTTCGCCTTCCTTAATGAGGCCCATGGCGATGCCTGCCACCGAGGCCTTCATCGGCACGCCAGCGTCCATCAGTGCGAGCGATGCACCGCACACCGAGGCCATCGACGATGAGCCGTTGGACTCGGTGATTTCCGAGACGACGCGCACCGTGTACGGGAAGTCTTCGGCGGACGGCAACATCGGGTGAATGGCCCGCCATGCCAGCTTGCCATGGCCGATTTCGCGGCGGCCTGTGGCCCCCATGCGGCCGACTTCACCCACTGAGTAGGGAGGGAAGTTGTAGTGCAGCATGAATTTGCCTTTGGTCAGGCCATCAAGCGTATCAACATATTGCTCGTCTTCGCCGGTGCCCAAGGTAGTGACAACCAGCGCCTGGGTTTCGCCGCGTGTGAAAAGCGCAGAACCATGGGTGCGGGGAAGCACGGAAGCTTCAGCAATGATGGCGCGCACCGTGGTGGTGTCGCGACCATCGATACGCTTGCCCGTATCGAGAATGGAATTGCGCACGATGTCAGCTTCAAGATGTTTGAAGTTTTCACCAAACGCCTGCTCCGATGGGGCAGTGGGATCATCTTTCTTCACCAGCAACGCTTTGGCAGCGTCTTTGGCGGCAGCCACAGCGTTTTGGCGGTCTTCCTTCTTGGCAATGGCATAGGCTTTCCGCAGATCGCCTTCCGCCTGTGATTTCACCGCAGCATAAAGCGCTGAGTGATCCTTCGGCTGGAAGTCGCGGGGTTCGCGTGATGAGCGTTCAGCCAAGCGGATGATGGCTTCAATGACCGGCTGGAAGCCACGGTGACCAAACATCACGGCTTCAAGCATCTTCTCTTCCGAGAGTTCCTTGGCTTCTGATTCAACCATCAACACAGCGTCTTGTGTGCCGGCCACAACGAGGTCGAGAGACGACAACAATTGTTGATCCTTGGTCGGGTTCAAGACAAATTCACCGTCGATCATGCCGACGCGGGCTGCACCAACCGGGCCCATGAAGGGAATGCCAGAAAGTGTCAGGGCGGCTGACGAAGCGACAAGTGCCGCAATATCAGTATCATTCTCCAGATCATATGAAATCACCGTGGCGATGACTTGCGTTTCAATGCGGAAGCCATCGGGGAACAGCGGACGGATCGGACGGTCGATCAGGCGCGAGATCAGGGTTTCGCGTTCTGAGGGACGGGCTTCACGCTTGAAATAGCCGCCGGGAATTTTACCGGCAGCATAGGTCTTTTCCTGGTAATTTACGGTCCTTGGGAAAAAGTCGATTCCCGGCTTTTCGGCACGGGCGGCAACGGCAGTGGCGAGAACGGTGGTTTCACCGATTGACAGCATGACAGCGCCATCGGCCTGGCGGGCCACACGGCCGGTTTCCATGCGAAGGGTTTGGCCAGCCCATTGGATTTCTTCAACGTCAATGTTGAACATGTAATGTATTCCTTTTTGTCCTTCGCCGCCGCTGTGTTCACCAACGATGTGGACGGCATTCCCTTTGGACCAGCGGATCAAGGCCCTATTGCCTTGGATCAGATGCGGGAACGCGGACGGAATTTCGGTGATCCGCCCGCTCATATTTCTACCTATTTCTCTCTCGGCCCTCTTGGGCTGGGGGAGTACGGCAAAGCCGGGAGGGGGTGTATCCACACACTCCGACTTTTGGTTTGCGCAATCAAAGCGCCGGAGTGTGTTGTAACACCCCCTCGCCCCTTCGGGGCACTCCCCCGCTCACACAAGGGCGTGAGCCAGGGAGAATGCTATACTTTAACGCCGGATTTCCAGGCGCTTGATCAAGACCTGATAACGGCCTTCGTCCCTGCTTTTCAAATAATCCAGCAGTGAACGGCGCGTTGCCACCATGCGCAGCAAACCGCGGCGCGAATGGTTGTCCTTTTTGTGGGTTTTGAAGTGATCTGTCAGATAGGTGATCCGCTCGGTGAGCAAAGCCACCTGAACCTCAGGCGAACCTGAGTCATTGGGGGTGGTGGCAAATTCTTTGACGAGCGCATTTTTGCGCTCTGGCGTCATGGTCATGGTAGTCTCCGTGCATCTAAAGATTGAACAGTCTGATGGCTTTGAGCACGCCATTTTCGAGTTTGAACAAGCCAAGCGGCGTGTCCAAATGGGTGATCAAAACCGCCTCCGCATCGGGAATGCTTGCGCTTTCCGGTAACAAAACCTTTTGGCCTTGTCTGAGTCGAGCGGCTTCCGGGTCCATCACGGCCAGTGCAGGGATGCCGTCCAGCACGGTCGAGAGGGGGCGAAGGATGCCGCTGAGGCTGTTTTCGCTGGGCGGCTTATTGCCCAATTCCTCCAGCATTTCCAGCGAAATCGCATCTTTTTCCGAAAATGGCCCGACGGCCAGACGGCGCAACAAAGTGATGTGTCCAAGGCAACCCAAGACGCGGCCCATGTCCCTGCCCAGAGACCGCACATAAGTGCCTTTGCCGCAGCGCACAATGAAGGTCGTGGAACCTGCTAAGTCGTGATTTTCAATATGTAGCGACTCGATATTAATAGTTCTGGCAGCCAGATCGACCACCTCACCTGCCCGCGCCAAATCATAAGCCCGCTCGCCAGAAACCTTGATGGCAGAATAGCTTGGCGGTTTTTGCTGCACTGCACCAATGAACTGCGGGAGGATAGCCTCGATGCTTTGTTGCGTTGCAACAACGTCAGATCGATTGGTGATAGTGCCTTCAAGATCATCCGTGGTGGTTTCGGCTCCCCACTTCACCGTGAAGCGATAGGTCTTCCGCCCATCCATGGCCCAACTGACGGTTTTGGTAGCTTCACCGAAGGCCAGCGGCAAGACGCCTGTCGCCAAAGGATCGAGGGTTCCCCCATGTCCCGCCTTATCGGCATTCAAAAGCCACCGGACTTTTCCAAGTGCTTGTGTCGAGGAAACACCAAGGGGCTTGTCAAGGATAAGCCAGCCGTTGAGTTGGTTGCGGACGCGTTTCAATAGATGTCCGGCGGGCGATCCGCACGACCGTCAAACACGGCACCGATCTCTACATAATCAGACATGACGCGGTAACCAAGAAGATAGGGCAGACCTGTCACCACCAGCAGATGATAGCCTCGCCGCAACGTTCCGCGCCCGATATCGGGAAACTGCGCCAGTTTGAATGTGGATTGGACAATTGCTTTTTTGACCCGCTTCGCAGCTTGCGGGCTCCTGCGGTGGATATACCTTATGATTTCGTCCAAATCAGCTTTGGCTGACTGGCTCCACTGAACTCTCAAGCGACAGCCTTACTATGGAAAATGTCAGGTTCAGGCAGAGGCAACAGCTCATCGGACTCCAACCAC
The DNA here is from genome assembly GCA_031417515.1 of Hyphomicrobiales bacterium. Taxonomy (GTDB): domain Bacteria; phylum Pseudomonadota; class Alphaproteobacteria; order Rhizobiales; family Aestuariivirgaceae; genus Aestuariivirga. Next base: position 12,130 of record JANOVS010000189.1, on the reverse strand, counting down.
TTCACCATCGCTTCATTCGACGTCCATTCGCCGGATTCCTCGGCCTCAGCAAAAGCCTTGTGCATTTTCTCCACAATCCAGTTTTCTCGGGCGATGTAACGTTCCAAGGCTTCTTCGATGATGAACGATTTGGAACGCTTTTCCATTTTAGCGTAAGCGTCTAGTTGTTCATCCAGCACCTGGGGGATGCGAGCAGAAATCATAGTCTTGGTCATGGCAGCACCTGCTTTCATTTGCTGCATATGTAATACAATGTCAGCAAAACGTCAATCCGCCTCCTCATCATCCCTGTCCAAATCTCGCGCCACCTCGGGTCGGTGCAGCAAGGCGTCGATTTTGCTGGCGTATTCCAAGGCAGTATCGCCTCGAAACCTTATCTGCGGAATGAATTTCATATCCAGTTTCGGTGCGATCAGACCCCGGATAAAGCGCTGGTTGCGGGTGCAGGCATACAGCACTTTCTTTTCCTGCCCCATGATCAGGGGCCGCACAAAAACCGTGGCGATCTTGAGGTCAGGCGACATTTGCACCTCAACCACACTGAGCGTCAGCTTGTCGAGTTCGGGATCGTTGGTCTCTCCCCGGATAAAAACCTCGGCCAAGGCATGGCGAACCAATTCTCCAGTGCGGAGCATACGGGGTGAGGGAGCGGAAGCTTTCGACATGCCGGTTCTTTAACCAAAAGGGCGACTATAACCAAATGTAATTTGCGCAACCGCACCAAATCCTTCATGGCCAGAGCATGCAATTCCTCGACATCGCCCTCACCCAATGGCTGAATACCCAAGCTGGCTATTTTCCCATTCTCGACACTGCAATGTCCGCCATCTCAGCCTACGGTGTGCCGGTGCTGGTCATCGCCTTGGTCTTGCAATGGTTCATCAAACCGGATCAACTCAAACGGCGCTACGCCCTCATCGCGTCCGGCCTTGCCTTCCTGCTGGGCGAAGGCATCAACCAGATCATCCTGCTCTTCATCCACCGCCAACGCCCCTATGACGCGGGCATCTCCCATCTCATCGTCGAAAAAAGTGCTGACTGGTCCTTCCCCTCAGACCACGCCACAGCCGTTGCCGCCATTGCCGCCACATTCGCGATACTGGCGTGGCGCAAACAGGCTGTGCTATTCTCGGTCGCAGCCCTGCTGGTCTGCTGGTCACGCATTTATGTTGGCACGCATTACGCGAGTGATGTTCTTGGAGGTGTGACGACCGGAACACTGGCAGCTTGGGCAGTGAGTTACATCTATCGACCAGAGTGGCGCGTCAACACCTGGCTCACCAAAATTTTCTGATCAACCTTGTGCATACCGCACCAGTCTTTCATGCAATGTTCCCGTATGAAGTTCAAACAGATGGTTGTCATGATCATGGAAATAGAGCGATTGCCCCTCGCCGTCTACCCTTGACCGGGGTGGGCGGATATCAAGTCCCAGTTTTTTTGCGGCAATTCGGGCGGCATCCAATTGCATGTCGGTCACTTTGAACGCCACATGGTTATAAGTCCGCGTCGGCAGCGCTTCACCTTCCATAATCGCAATCCAAATCCCACCCGCCACAAAGAATTTTTCGCGCGCGGTGGAAAAGGTGGAGTCTCCCGAGGCATAAACCTCCTCGCCACCCAGAACCTGGGTGATGATGGCACTCATCTTGTCGAGATCACGGACAATGAACGTGAGATGGGACAGGCCTTGGATCATGGGTCAACAGGTGTGTGCATCCAAGGATTGATCAGACAGATATCACAATGCTCGAAGTCTTTTGTGTTGCGGGTCGCAAGTTTGAAACCATTGACCTGGGCGATAGACGCAATCTGGCAGTCTGCAGTCGTTATCGGTCTTCCGAGACCGAAGCGATGGCCACTCAGTTTTCCATAGGATTTGGCCGCAACACTGTCGAAAGATAAAATCCGGCCCGCAAAGTCTTCTGTCAATGTCTCTGCAATCAAGGTTTGCAAAACAGTTCGTCGCTTGCCCACAGGCATATGATGAATTCCAGACCACAACTCAGCTTCGGTGATCGTGCTGATGAAGAGTGGCAAGCCTTCCACATGATCAAACCAAGAGATGACGACAGCATCAGGCTGAGGTCGCATCAATTCAGAAATCACATTTGTGTCGAGCAGGATCATTTGAAATTTGGAACGTCACGGGCTTTGCTGCGCGGCGGAATGTCGAGCTCAACGCCACCCACATGCTCAAACCTTTGGCGAACCGAACGACCCACGTGTTTGGAGGGGAGCCCTTCCGCAGCTGCACGCGTGATGATATCCCGCAGTTCAGCTTCAAGCGAACGCCCCTTGGCGGCGGCCCGCGTGCGCAGTTTTAGACGCGTTGCATCGTCAATATTTCGGATGGTAAGCTGAGTCATGCATGCATTGTATTTATTGCATGCAAAAAGTCAAGTTTGTAATTCTTTGAATTTCGGTGCTCTTTTTCTCTCTTGCGCCAAAGGCGCAGGGACAAGGGAGAAAAGGGATTGGTGTTCCCGCCCGCCGCAGCGCACCCTTCGACGCATCGCAAGTGCGATGCGTCTCAGGGTAAGGGGATTTTCTGATGCTCCCTACAATCCCCTCATCCAGAGGCGCGAGCCAATGCGAACCAATCCACGTGATTGGAACATAGAGGACCTCAAAATCCTCGCAAAGCGCTTTTCGATTGATTGGCGTCAACCCGGAACCAGCCACCTCACCTTTTCAATTGAAGGGCAGATTCCGGTTACGGTGGCGGCCCACAAACCTGTGAAGCCAGTCTACATCAAGAAGTTTTTGGCATTGCTGAAGGCGATAGGATTCAAAGATGAAAAACACTAATGCTGATCTGCCCCGTCTTGAAATCAAGCCACTTTCAGTCGAAGACGGTGGCGGTTATTTGATTGAGTTTCCTGATTATCCGGGCTGCATGTCAGATGGCGAAACGCCTGAGGCAGCCATCCGTGAAGGTCGCGATGCTTTGGCGTCTTACAAGCGCACATTGGAAGAATTGGGCCGAAAAATCCCAGAGTCAGGCCAAGCCTTCGCAGGGCAATGGCGTCAACGCGTACCAAAATCACTCCACGCCGATCTCGTAAGACGTGCTGCGAATGAGGGCGTATCGCTCAATATGCTGGTGACGACGATTTTGGCCGATGGATTGGCGCGGCGGGTTTGAGATGATAAAGATAAGTTAACTGTCACCGAAATCCCGCTCCATCTTCTCCACCCGGAAGCATTCGATCACGTCGCCGACAAGCCGATCATTCGACTATTTTCCAATAGGAATCTTTACACACAACTTTACCATCATGAAACGTATAAAAGTCGCAGCCATTGGCCTCAATCTTTTTCCCGTCCAGCCGGGTGCCCGTGATTGTCCATTTTGTGACGCCAGTGTTTTTGGTGTCATCGACAAAGTGCTCGACATTTCCATAGTGCACATCTGGCAAGCTGGAGAACCGGGTTGCAATTGCCCGACGCACATTCTCTCTGCCCTCTGATCGTGCGCCCCAAGGCTTGTCACCTCGTGGCATCTCGAGCACGCAGTCATCTGTGAACATTGCCATGATACGATCAAGATCATGCGCGTTGAAACCGGCGCACAATTCGTCCAATGCGGAAAGTATTTTCATAGCTTCACCTCCCAACAAGATTTGCGTACTCAATATCTAGTGGACAGGAGAAACGAGTCGCACCCTCAAGCCAGCTTGCGCTCCACCTTCTCGACCCGGAAGCACTCGATGATGTCGCCTGCGCGCATGTCTTCGTATTTTTCGAAGGCCATGCCGCATTCTTGACCACTTTGTACTTCTTTGACTTCGTCCTTGAAGCGCTTCAGTGTCGACAGTGAACCTTCGTGGATCACAACGTTGTCGCGGATGAGGCGCACCTTGTTGCCGCGTTGAACGCTGCCTTCGGTGACCTGACAGCCCGCAACTTTGCCGACTTTGGTAATGTTGAACACTTCCAGAATCTTGGCGTTGCCCATGAAGGTTTCGCGCATCTCGGGCGCCAGCTTGCCGCTCATCGCGGCTTTGATGTCATCGACGAGATCATAGATAATATTATAGTAACGGATTTCGATGCCCATCTGCTGGGCTGCATCACGGGCCTGCGAATTCGCCCGCACGTTGAAGCCCAACACCACAGCACCCGAAGCAGACGCCAGCGAGATATCGCTTTCCGATATACCACCCACCGCATAATGCACGACGCGCGACCGGATTTCCTCGTTGCCGATTTTTTCCAGCGCTTGCACGATGGCTTCAGCAGAACCCTGCACGTCGGCCTTGACCAGAATCGGGAATTCCTTGCGGCCCGACTGGCTGATCTGGCTCATCATTTGTTCAAGCGAGGCACGCGCCACACCGGCACCGCGCTTCATGCGGCGCTCGCGTTCACGGTAATCGGTGATTTCACGGGCCCGCGCTTCATTCGGCACCACGTCAAAACGATCGCCCGCTTCCGGTGCTGAATTGAGACCCAAGACTTCCACTGGAACCGATGGTCCCGCAGTCTTGACCTGTTCGCCTTTTTCGTTGACCAGTGCACGCACCCGTCCCCAGGCTGAACCTGCCACAAAAATATCGCCATGCTTCAAGGTGCCGCGCTGTACGAGAACCGTGGCAACCGGACCACGGCCCTTGTCGAGCTGTGCTTCAATAACCAGACCACCGGCTTCACGATCCGGATTGGCCTTGAGGTCGAGAACTTCGGCTTGCAGCAGGATGGTTTCCAGGAGCTTGTCGAGGTTGGTCCCCTTGAGAGCCGAAACTTCCACATCAAGAATATCGCCGCCCATGCTTTCGACGACGAGATCGTGTTGCAGCAAATCCGTGCGCACACGCGTCGGGTTGACGTTGGGTTTGTCCATCTTGTTGATGGCAATGATGATGGGAACCCCAGCGGCTTTCGCATGATTGATCGATTCAATCGTCTGCGGCATCACACCGTCATCGGCAGCCACCACCAGAACGGCAATGTCGGTGGCTTTTGCACCGCGGGCCCGCATCGAGGTAAAGGCTTCATGTCCTGGCGTATCGATGAAAGTGATCAAACCACGATCAGTCTTCACCTGATAGGCACCGATATGCTGGGTAATGCCACCGGCTTCCCCAGACACCACATTGGTTTTGCGCAACGCATCAAGCAGCGAGGTTTTACCGTGGTCAACGTGGCCCATGATGGTGACCACAGGTGGCCGTGGCTTCATCAGCTCATCGGCATCCCGGTCGCCATCCAGACCTTCAACCACATCCGAATCCGAAACACGTTTGACCTTGTGGCCCATTTCTTCAGCGATCAACTGCGCCGTATCGGCATCAATCACATCGTTGATGGTGTGCATCTGACCCTGTTTCATCAGGAACTTGATGATATCAACGGCCCGTTCGGCCATGCGGTTTGACAGGTCCTGAATGGTAAGAGCTTCAGGTATGATGATTTCGCGCGAGGTCTTTTCCGTCGGCATCTGGAAGCCGTGGGCCTGCTTCTTCATCCGCTCGGTGCGGCGGCGGAAAGCGGCGACCGAATGGCCCCGCTCATTGCCATCTTCATCAAGGGCGTTGGAAAGCGTCAGGCGGCCCCGGCGTTTGTCATCGGCAACCTTGGCTTTGACAGGTGCCACAACCTTGGTGACGCGCGGCGCCACAAAGGGTGCGCGCGGTGCCCCAACAGCCCGTGGGGCCATTGTTCTGGCGCGCGGACGTTCTTCTTCTTCTTCGGCAACCGTGTTGACAGGTTTCGGCATCAGCTTCCGGGCAGCTTCTTCAGCTTTCCGTTTGCCAACTTCTTCCTGCTGATGGCGGGCATCGTCTTCGGCCTTGCGCTTGGCAGCGGCTTCCCGCTCAACGGCATCGCGGGCGTCTTGTTCCTTGCGGCGCACCAGGTCTTCTTCCTGGCGCTTGCGTTCATGGGCTTCGCGCACCTTGCTGTCGGCAAGGGCCCGTTCACGGGCATCACGTTCGTCTGCCGTCAGGGTGCGCAACACAACGCCAGCCCGTGGTGCCGCAGCAACCGGTGTTGGGCGAAGGTTGGTTGTTGCCTGGGGCAAAACAATCGTCGTCGTGGCGTGTCCGGCTACCCGTGGCTTGGTCTGAAATCCAGGCTTGCTGTCGGAGGCCGCAGGGGCTGGCTTGGCATCTTCACCAAAACGCTTGCGCTTGGTTTCCACCACAACAGTCTTGCTGCGGCCATGGGAAAAGCTCTGCTTGACCCGCGATTGCTCAAGCGAGGGGCGCTTCAAAGTCAATGTGCTAGCAGACTTGCCGGCACCCGATTTATCATTGTTGTCAATCGTATCGTTCATAATCTCACTTTGACTTTAAGTCGTCCCCGCGAAGGGCCAATCCATCATAATCTGCCATGCGCTGGATAAAATAAACCAGCCGCTCAGCCAAACCGCCTACGGTAACGGCTGCATGTATCACATTTGCACGGCCAAATGCCAAATCCATTTCACTGCTTTGCAGCAAATTGCACACCAGTGTTGCAGGCCCGGCATTCCGGCTGATTTTGCGGACGCCATCAGCTGACCCGTCACTGGCATTCAACTGCACCCGAACCTGACCTTTGGCCAACGCCTCTTCGACTTTCGTGGCCCCACATACAGCCTCTCCAGCCTTTCGCGCCAGTGAAAGATGTGAAATCACCTGGTCGCGCAACAAAGCTGAAATCCGCATGGGCATATCAGCATCGACCTGGCAGGCTTCGTCAAAACCCCGGTTAAAGGCCTGCCGCTTGACGGCCTCTGCCACTTTGTCGCGGGAAAGACTAACCCAAACGCCCCGGCCCGGCAGCTTGCGCTGCAAATCTGGTACGACCAGACCCTCCGGTGAGCGGGCAAAGCGAATGCGTGTTTCCTCCGGACCCGCTTCACGGGTCACCACACACATGCGTTCCGGCATCTCAGCCTCTGATCGTGCTGCGGCGTGGCTCAGACGGTTTCCTCCGCTTCCGTTTCCGTTTCAGAATCGGCAACAACCGGCGCTTCAATCCATCCCAGGCTGATACGCGCACTCATGATCAGGTTATTGGCTTCATCGGCAGGCACATCCAGCCCCGCGAATGCCCCCTTGTGCTTGATCGTCGTGCCGTCTTTACGCTCGTTCCAGCCCGTCAGATCATCCGTGGCACAATCGGCCAGATCTTCAACCGTCTTGATGCCCGCTTCGCCCAAGGCCACTACCATCGGCGGCGAGAGGCTGACGAAACCAGCGAGTTCGTCGGAAACGCCAAGTGCCACACGCTTTTCTTCAAAGGCAGCGGCCTGATTGTCGAGATAGGTTTTGGCCCGCATTTGCAGTTCGGCAGCGGTGTTTTCATCCAGACCGTCAATCGACGAAATTTCATGGGGATCGACCATGGAAAGTTCTTCGACCCGGTCAAATCCTTCTGATGCCAACAGCTGGGCGAGGGTTTCATCGACATCCAGTGCCTCGACAAAATGCGCCGTGCGCAGCGCAAACTCTTTCTGGCGACGCTCTGATTCTTCAGCTTCCGTCATGATGTCGATGTCCCAACCCGTCAGCTGGGATGCAAGCCGCACGTTTTGTCCACGACGGCCAATGGCGAGGGACAATTGCTCGTCCGGCACCACCACTTCGATGCGTTCCACATCTTCATCGAGAACCACCTTGGCGACTTCAGCAGGGGCCAAGGCGTTCACCACGAAAGTGGCGACATCTGCCGACCACTGGATGATGTCAATCTTTTCACCCTGCAGTTCATTTACGACAGCCTGAACACGAGACCCACGCATACCCACACAAGCACCGACGGGATCAATAGACCCGTCTTTCGAGCGCACACCAATCTTGGCCCTTGAACCCGGATCACGGGCAACCGAGACAACTTCCACTACACCGTCATAAATTTCAGGCACTTCCTGGCCAAACAGCTTGGCCATGAATTGCGGATGGGTACGTGACAGGAATATTTGTGGACCACGCTGTTCGCGGCGCACGTCATAAACATAGGCGCGAATGCGGTCACCGGGGCGGAAAGTTTCACGCGGCAGCGCTTCATCACGACGGACAATGCCTTCGCCACGCCCGAGATCAACAATCACATTGCCATATTCAGCCCGCTTCACCGTGCCGTTGACGATTTCGCCAATGCGGTCCTTGAACTCGTCGAACATCCGGTCACGCTCGGCATCGCGTACCTTTTGAACGATAACCTGTTTGGCTGACTGTGCGGCAATGCGGCCAAATTCGATGGGCGGCAGCGGTTCGGCGATATAGTCACCGACTTGTGCTGCGGGATTTTTTTTCGAAGCTTCCTTGAGGGAAATCTGCGTGGCGTCATTGTCAACAACTTCAACAACCATCAGCAATCGATTGAGCCGGGTTTCACCGGTTTTCGGATCAATCTCGGCGCGGATTTCGTTTTCAACACCATAGCGGGCCTTGGCGGCGCGGGTGATGGCGTCTTCCATGGCTTCCAGCACCACCGCTTTGTCGATGACCTTTTCACGGGCCACGGCTTCGGCGATTTGCAGGAGTTCCAGCCGGTTGGCGCTGACTGCTGTGTTAGCCATTGTTGTTTTCCTCTTCTTCTTCCGTGTCTTCTTCTGTGGGTTCGGAAATTTTGTCTTCGTCGATGTCAGCCCCGTCGCCATAACCTGATGCTGGCAATTTGGCGCGGGCCGCTGCAATCAGTTCGTCGGTCATCACCAGATGGGCGTCATGAATGTCGGCAAACGGCACGCCGATCAGCAACTTGTCTTTGCCACCTTCCGGGTTGTCGATGTAAAGCCTGACTTCACCCTCATGATAGCCCTCAAGAATGCCACGAAACCGCTTGCGTCCGGCCACCGGCACAACCATTTCGATTTTGGCATCATGGCCATCCCAGTTTTCAAAATCTTCCGGGCGCACCAGCGGACGGTCAATGCCGGGTGATGAAACTTCCAATTGATACTTGGAAGATATCACATCGGCCACATCCATGACGGGCGAAAACGCCTTCGAGAAGCTTTCGCAATCATCAATGGTGAAGGAGCCATCGGGCCGTTCGGCCATGATCTGCAAGGTGGAACCAAACATCCGCACCCGCACAAGCCGAAATCCCATGCCCTCCAGCACCGGTTCAGCAAGCGCCGCAATCCGCGCCGCAGGCCCCGTTTCACGTGATAATCTTGTATTCTCCATCAGCAATCCATCAGGTCTAAATTGGGCAATAAAAAAAGCGGGCCCCTTTCGGGACCCACTCCAAAATCCGATTTCTCGGCTATTTGAGTGAATTCTTATAACCATACATAGAGGACTAGTCAGATTTCCACAAGAGGGGAACTTTCAATCTGAAATTGAATTTAGTCCTAAACTGGACTTGGTACCGATAGCAAGGAGTTTGGCAAGCCAAAAGGAAAGCGTTCCCTTCCCTTTCCCGTCGCTCAAGTCGAGCGGCACTTTAATCGACGCCTGGTGCCCCTTCTCAAAAGGACAGTCTTTTTAAAAAGATCGTGAGCCACTTCAACCGGACATTTCTGCTGCCACATACAATACCTGAAATAAGTGTTGCACAGCCCTCGATAACTGTGCAGTCTATATTTTAAGCTCGTTGTAACAGCTGTCGGACATTCGTTTTGGAGATTTGGACATGGTGCGTGCACCTGACATTTTTCGCGCAGACAATGCCGCTGTCAAATGCGTTTTGGCATTTTTGGCGCTTCCAGCTGGCTTGGCCGAAGCTGGCGTTGCAGAAAGACTGAAGGAGACTCCAGTGGTTCAACGAGGCGCAGCAGTCATGGCCGCTGGAGAGGCAAGGCTTACCATTGTCGGTATGCGCATGACGCAGGGAAACGCAGTGGACTGCCCGGAAGTCAAAACCGACGACGGCAGGACCGTGCCGGTCTCCTACCTCGCACCCTCAATCGCCATTGGCGACCGGGTGGAAGTGACTGGTTTCATGACCGTCACCACGAAATGCCGCGGCAAAGTGCTTTACGCCGAGGAGGTGCGGCCACTCGGCAACTGAAACGAACCGCTGCCAGAGGGGGCGCTCCAGGCAGCGGAAACCAGAAGACACGGCATTGCGTGAGCAGTCCGGAAATTAGAGCGCCCGCCCTCATGGCGGATAGAATCCAGCCGCGGATCGGATCGTTCCGTCCGCTTAACAGCAGGGAACCAAAGTCATGCCTATCCCCACAGATCCGCTACTTGCCCAACAATGGCACTTGAACCAAACAATTTTCGGCCTTCTCGATTTGAATGTGCTGGGCGTTTGGAACCCGACCATGGGGCCCGCTTACACTGGCGCGGGCACGCGCACCCTCGTGATTGATGACGGCTTCGACTACAATCACCAGGACTTCGACAATTATGACCAGGGCCTCGATTTCGATTTCACCAACTCTACGCTAGACCCGTTCGGGCTTGCCTCCGATGCGCATGGCACGGCAGTGGCCGGGATTATCGGGGCAGCGGCAGACGGGACCGGGGCGGTGGGCGTGGCATTTGACACCAGCCTGGTCGGCTACCGGGTCAACGGCCTGATCAATGACTTCTGGCTTCAGAATATCCGGGATGCCATCGCCTTTGGCGCGACCAATGCCCAGGCCGATGTCGCCAATGTCAGCCAGAACATCTCCAATGACTTGGCCAGCGAATTCGGGGTCGGCTATCTGGCGGTGCGCTTTGACGAGATCGAAGCCTCGATCGCCACGGCGGTGAACACCGGGCGCGGCGGGCTGGGGATGACCATCGTCAACTCGGCAGGCAATCAGCGCGCCGATAACTATGACGTCAATGCCGATGACTGGAGCAATGACACACGGCAGGTCGTGGTGGGTGCTGTAGACCAGAACGGCTTTGTCTCGAGCTATTCTAGCTATGGTGCAGCACTGCTGGTCTCGGGTTTTGGCACCCCGGGCGAGGTGGTGACCACTGACCGGACCGGTGCCGCAGGCGATGATCCGGGCGATTTCACCTCTGGTTTCAACGGCACCTCCGCAGCGGCGCCAATGGTCACGGGCGTGGTGTCATTGATGTATGATGCCAATGCCGCGCTTGGCTGGCGCGATGTGCAGTCAATCCTCGCGGTCTCGGCGCGGCAGGTCGGCAGCGAGGTGGGTGCAGGCATCACAGGCTCCGAGCGCTACGCGTGGAACTTCAATGCGGCCAGCACCTGGAATGGCGGCGGTGCGCATTTCAGCAATGATTACGGCTATGGTCTGGTCGATGCGCTGGCGGCGGTGCGGCTGGCCGAAACCTGGCTGTTGACCGGGACTGCGGCAGCAAGCACGGGCAGCGAGTTCACCAATGTCATAGATGTGCTGAACGTGGCGACCGTGATCCCCGATGGCAACGCGACCGGACTGAGCTTTGTTGGTGGCGCTGGTTTCGATGACATTGTCGAGCGCGTCACCGTGGAGATGACCTTCAGCACCACCTTCACTGGCGATGTTGAAGTCTACCTGACCTCGCCGGACGGCACGATCAGCCAATTGATCGACAATGCCGGCGGCGGCAATGATTTCAACGGCACCTGGACCTTTGAGAGCCAGGCCTTCCGCGGCGAGCGCGCCGGCGGCAACTGGACGGTGCGGGTGGTTGACCTTTCTGCCGGCGATACACTGACGGTGAGCGATATCGTCATCCGCACCTTCGGCGATGCCAGCGCTGACGACCGCTATATCTTCACCAATGAATATTCCGACTATGCCGGACTCTTTGGCCATACGACTGCGGTGAATGACGCCAATGGCGGCACTGACACGGTCAACGCCGCAGCCGTCACAACCGCCTCGACCATCAATCTTGGCGGCGTCAGCACAATCGACGGCGTCGGCGGCATCACTTTCGCCAACATCGAGAACGTCATCGGCGGCGACGGCGGCGACACCATCACGGGCAACGGCAACGCCAACCAGCTCTTCGGCATGCGCGGCAATGACACGATCAATGGCGGCATCGACGCGCTCTCCGACACGCTGGTCGGCAGTTTCGGCAATGACACCTACATCATCAACTCATTGACCGACAACATCGTCGAAGTGGCAGGCGAAGGCACGGCCGACCGGGCCAAGGCAAGTGTTTCCTTCATCCTTGCCGCTGGTGACAACATTGAGTTCCTCGAGACTACAAATGCTGCTGGCATTAGTGCAATAAATCTGACTGGCAATGAAATCGCCCAGACGATCACCGGCAATGCCGGG
>JANOVS010000188.1:0-13933 GCA_031417515.1 Hyphomicrobiales bacterium | reverse complement strand
GGTAAAGAGGTAAAGTGAACGCTTCCCTTAAATTAGACCCGCCGCCATACCCCCGCCCCCTTCCGCCTTCGCAAGAGCTTCGGCGGACGCAGTCGGGTACTCCCCCGGCCCAAGACGGCCGAGGGAGAAAGTTGCATCGTTTTCTCCCTCGGCCTACTGGGGCCGGGGGAGTACGGCGACACCGGGAGGGGGTGGTCCGGCTTGGTCACATCTTTGCTTTTGAAACACATAAAACTTCAAATACGGTGCCACTCCACTGAACCCTACCCCACTTCCCTCACGGCAAATTATCCCGCATGAATATATCAATCCTGATGCGCTCCTGAGCCTCCACAAACGGCACGTTATCAGCCTTGGCGATCAACACCCGCACAGCACTTCGCACTTCATGCCCCGCGTCCTGGTTTATGATGGCGTCGATGGTGCCGCGGATCAGGGCGCGTCTTGAGCCTTCGGTGATTTCGTGGGCGATGAAGACGATATCCTTGGCGCGGCCCGAGGCATCAAGCCCCGCCACAATGCCCTTGGTGCCGCCCCCCACGTTATAAATGCCAACCAGATCCTCGTGTTCGCTCAACAGCTGCGCGGCAAGACTTTCCGTGCGCTCCACCTCATCGCGTGACTCACGCACCGGCAAGATTTCGAGATGCGGAAATTCCTGGGCCATGATCTGTTCAAAACCAAACTGCCGCTCGATATGGTCTCGCAGTGAAAGCGAACCGGCAAACAAGCCAACCTTGCCTTTTTGCCCACGCAGGAAACGTCCCATCAAACCCGCAGCGGTGCGACCTGCCGATGAATTGTCAATGCCGGAGAAATGCGTGCGTTTGGAACCAGGCACATCCGATACCAGTGTGACCACGGTGATACCCCGCGCCACCAGTCCATTGATGGCCTCGCGCACCGCTGGATGATCCAGCGCCACCGCTGCCACGCCATCCACATCTTCGCCGAGGCTATCCAGGGTTTGCGCCAGCAATTCGCCGTCGAACACGTCAACTTTCTTGACCATGATGGAAACCCGCTCACCCGCCATGCGCCGCGCTGATTCCTCCACTTCACGGGCGATGTCCTGATAGAATTCACCAGCCGTGGTCGGCAAGATGAACCACAGGCGATATTCCCGCCCGCGCGCCAGCCGTGCGGCTATGCGATCCGGCTGGTAGTTCAATTCCCTGATCGCCGATTCAACTTTCTCGACGGTTTGTTGCCGCACACCGGGGCGATGATTCAAAACCCGGTCGATGGTGGCAACGCTGACGCCGGCCCGTTCGGCCACATCCTGAATGGTGATCTTGCTCATGCCACCGTTTGAAGCCCAGCCCGGCGCACTTGTCAAACCCTCTCGCTTGCAGCTATGCCGGGCCATGAAGCCCACATTCAAATTGGCCGCCGATATTGGTGGCACTTTCACCGACATCGTGCTTGAACACGGCGAAAAGCGCTGGAGTTGCAAGTTCCTGACCACCACACAAGCCCCCGAAGTGGCTGTGCTTGAAGGTGCCGCCAGCCTGATTGCCGAAGCGGGCATCAGCCCCGCAGATGTTGCCGTTTTCATCCATGGCACGACCTTGGCCACCAATGCCCTGATTGAACGCAAAGGGGCGGTAACCGCTTTCATCACCACGGAAGGTTTCCGCGACGTGATTGAACAGGGTTATGAAAAACGATTTGATCACTATGATCTCAACATCAACCGCGCCACCCCTCTCGTGCCACGTCATCGCCGCCTGACCATCCGCGAACGCATGGCCGTCAATGGTGATGTACTGATGGCGCTGGATGAGAACGCCGTTCCTGATCTTGCCAAAACCATAGTGGCAGAAAATGCTGGAGCCGTGGCCATCGGTCTGCTGCATGCCTATGCCCATGATGGCCATGAGCGTCGCTTGCGCGACCTGTTGCGGCCCTTGTTGCCGACGAATATTTCCATTTGCCTGTCGTCTGAAGTGGCGCCCGAAATCCGCGAGTACGAGCGTTTTTCAACCACCGTGGCCAATGCCTATGTGCGCCCCTTGATGGCGGGTTATCTCGAACGCTTGCAAACTGGGCTCGCCACCATGGGGCTGTCGTGCCCGCTTTATCTGATGATGTCAGGCGGTGGTTTGACGACACTTGAAACCGCCTGCCGTTTTCCCATTCGCCTCGTTGAATCCGGCCCCGCTGGCGGCGCCATTCTGGCCAGCCGCATGGCCGAGCAATTGAATTTGCCCGATGTGTTGTCCTTCGACATGGGCGGCACCACGGCCAAAATCTGCCTGCTGAAAAACCATGAACCTGAAAGGGCCAGGCGTTTTGAAATCGCCCGCGCCTACAAGGACATGAAAGGCTCCGGCATTCCCGTGCGCATTCCCGTCATTGAAATGGTCGAGATTGGCGCTGGCGGTGGCTCCATTGCCCGGGTCGACAAGTTGGGCCGCATCACGGTGGGGCCAGACAGTGCAGGCTCAACCCCTGGCCCTGTTTGCTATGGTCGTGGCGGCACCGAACCTGCCGTGACCGACGCCAATGTTGTGTTGGGTAAAATTGATCCGGCATTTTTTGCTGGTGGAAAAATTCCGCTCGATCTCAATGGCGCAAAGTCTGCGTTGCAGAAAAACATCGGTGACAAACTCGACCTCCATGATTTTTGGCCCGCCGCCGGTGTGGCTGAAATCGTTGAAGAGAACATGGCCAATGCGGCTCGTGTGCATGCCATCGAACTGGGCCGCGACATTGCTGCTTGCACCATGATTGCCTTCGGTGGTGGAGCCCCCCTGCATGCCTGCCGATTGGCCGAAAAAACTGGTATCAAACGCATTGTCGTGCCGAAGGGTGCGGGCGTCGGCTCTGCCATCGGCTTCCTGCAAGCCCCCATCGCTTTCGAAGTGACGCGCAGCAACGTCATTGGCCTCGACAGTTTCGATGTGTCCAAGGTCAACCAATTGCTCCGTACAATGATCAATGATGCGCAAGCTGTTGTGACCCCTGCCCTTGGCAAGCAAAAAGTAAAAATCAGCACCGTGGCTGATTGCCGCTATGTCGGCCAAGGCCATGAAATCCGCATTCATATTCCGGCCCGCGCCATGACAGCACGGGATGGTGCCACCCTGAAACTGACATTTGAAAAAACCTATCAAGCCATATATGGCCTGACGATACCAGGCCAACCCGCCGAGATCATCACCTGGTCAGTTACAGCCTCTGGCCCCGTTGCCAAGCCTGCCAAAAAAATCACAAAGCCACGCAGCAGCACGCCCAAGCCTTTGCGCAAAACCAGACTCTATGACGCAATGCTGGGAAAGCAGATGCAGGCCCCGGTCCATTGGCGTTTTGATCTGAAACCCGGTGCCACCATCAAAGGCCCCGCCATCATCGCCGAACATGAAACCTCAAGCATTGTTGGTGCAGGTTTCACAGCCCATATTGACGGCTATGGCAACATTGTGATGGAACGCAGCCCATGAGCAAAAACGCCCTCAACGCCATCCGCACTCAAGTCATGTGGAATCGCTTGATTGCGGTGGTCGAAGAACAGGCCCAGTCCCTGCTCCGCACCGCCTTTGGCACCATCACCCGCGAAGCCGGAGACCTTTCAGCAGGCGTCTACAATGTCAAAGGCCAGATGATTGCCCAAGCCATGACCGGCACCCCCGGCCACGTCAACACCATGGCCACCGCTGTTGCACATTTCTTTGAAAAATATCCGCAGAGCACGATGAAGCCAGGTGATGTTTTCATCACCAACGATCCCTGGCTCGGCACGGGACATCTATTTGACTATGTCATGATGACGCCGGTTTTTCTGAAAAACAAACTGGTGGCATTTTTTGCATCCACTTGCCACGTCATTGATGTGGGCGGCGTTGGCATGACGGCGAAAGCCAATTCATCTTTTGAAGAAGGCACGCTTATTCCGCATCTGCGCCTTCGCAAATCCGGTGTCTTGAATGACGACGTGATCAACATCATCCTCGCCAATTCGCGGCAACCCGTGGAAGTGCGCGGCGATCTGCTTTCCCTGGTATCGGCCAATGACACAGGCGCCAAACGCCTCATCGACATGATGCAGGAGTTCGGTCTCACCAGCCTTGAACCACTGGCCAAGCATATTTTGACAACTTCAGAAAAGGCCGCCCGTGCTGCTTTCAAGGAATTGCCGGAAGGCGAATGGTCCTATGAAATGCCGCTGGATGGCTATGAAAGCCCCCTGCTGATCAAGTGCAAACTCAGCATCAAAAATGGCCGTGTACTGATCGATTATTCCGGCTCATCGCCCGCCTCGCTTTACGGCATCAACAGCCCGCGCACCTATTCCCTCGCCTATTCGGTGTTTGCATTGAAAGCCGTAATTGCACCTCATGTACCCAACAACATCGGCTCCCTTTCAGTGTTTGACATGATCACTGAACCCGGAAGTTGCATTGATCCCATCCGGCCCTCGCCTGTCACCGCGCGTCATGTTCTGGGTCAACAATTGGCTGATTGCGTTTTCGGTTGCCTCGCCCAAGCCCTGCCCGGAAAAGTTCAGGCAGAAAGTGCAGGAGCGATCTGGATATTGTCATTATATTCTGCACACGGACGAGTTTCAGCAGAACAGACCAAAGCTGCAACGTCCTTTGCCGTGATTTCAATTGGCCTTGGCGGCATTGGCGGAAGGCCGGGGCAAGATGGTCTGTCAACCATGGCATTTCCCTCCGGTGTTGGTTCCATTCCCGTTGAAATCACCGAAGGCCAATGCCCCCTGTGGTTCAAGGAAAAGCAGTTTCTCAAAGGCTCTGGCGGTGCAGGCGAATTTCGCGGCGGTCTTGGTCAACGTATCGAAATCCTGAATCGCGAATTCGCCCCCTTCGCCATTTCAGCCGCCACCTTTGACCGCATCAACAACCCGGCCATGGGCCGCGAAGGTGGAAAACCCGGACGCAAAGGCGCTGCCCGTCATGGCAGCGGCGCAGCTTTACCAGATAAAGGCGTGCACATCATCGCCGCTGGCGACAGTCTCATGGTTGAGTTGCCAGGCGGCGGTGGATTTGGATCACCAGAGAAGCGGCAAGCAATTCTGACGGCAGCAGATGAAAAAGCAGGTATGGTTTAGGGATTAATGAGTTTCCGGATTGACTATTGTGCAATCGCTCCCACCTCCGGCCTTTTTTAACGTGCCATAGCCTTCGGCGAAGACGCGCGGCCACCGCCTCCGCGACGAATAATCGGGGTGGAAGGGATTTGTTGGCAGTGGTGTTTGGTTTCACTCAAGTCCTGTGGGCATTACTTCATCGTTGGCATGACGAACTCTGCTCCCGCGCGGATGCCGGTGGGCCAGCGGGCGGTTACGGTTTTGAGTTTGGTGTAGAAGCGGATGCCTTCCATGCCGTGCATGTGGTGGTCACCGAACAGCGAGGCTTTCCAGCCGCCGAAGCTGTGGAACGCCATGGGCACGGGGATTGGCACATTGATGCCGACCATGCCGACCTGGATGGTCTGGGCGAATTCGCGGGCCGCATCACCATCACGGGTGAAGATCGCCGTGCCGTTGCCGAATTCATGGTCGTTGATCATCTTGGCGGCTTCGTCATAGGACTTGGCACGCACCATCGACAATACGGGGCCGAAAATTTCTTCTTTGTAGATTGTCATGTCGGTGGTGACGTGATCGAAGATGCTGCCGCCCATGAAATATCCGCCTTCATAGCCCTGCATCTTGAAGCCGCGGCCATCAACCACGAGTTTGGCACCTTCTTTTTCACCTTGATCGATGTAGCCCCTAACCTTGTCGTAATGGGTCTTGGTGACCAATGGTCCCATGTCGGCATCGGCATCGGTGCCGGGTCCGATTTTCAGCGCACGGACTTTTGGTTCGAGTTTGGCGAGCAAGGTGTCGGCGGTTTTGTCGCCCACGGCAACGGCCACGGAAATCGCCATGCAGCGTTCGCCAGCTGAGCCATAGGCCGCACCCATCAGCGCATCGACGGCCTGGTCCATGTCTGCATCAGGCATGATAATCATGTGGTTCTTGGCACCGCCCAAGGCCTGGCAGCGCTTGCCGGTGCTGGTGGCGGTGGAATAGATATAGCGGGCAATCGGTGTCGAGCCGACGAAGCTGACGGCGGAAATGCCGGGATGATGCAGAATGGCATCGACGGCTTCCTTATCGCCGTGCACCACCTGGAACACGCCATCGGGCAGGCCTGCTTCTTTCAGCCACTTGGCGATGAGAAGTGAAGCGGAGGGATCACGTTCCGATGGTTTCAGGATAAAACAGTTGCCGGTGGCCAGTGCCGTCGGGAACATCCACATCGGCACCATGGCCGGGAAGTTGAAAGGTGTGATGCCAGCGACAACACCCAGCGGCTGTCGTGTCGACCAGCTATCAACCTTGGTGCCGACGTTTTCGGTGTATTCGCCTTTCAGCAGGGTGGGGGCGGCAGTGGCAAATTCCACCACTTCAGCGCCGCGCTGCACTTCGCCCAAGGCATCGGAGAGAACCTTGCCATGTTCCGCCGTTATGCAAGCCGCTAATTCCTTGGCGCGGGAATCGATGATGCCGAGAAACTTGTTCAAAATGCGCGAACGGCGCAATGGCGTTGTATTGGCCCAGTCTGGAAAAGCAGCACGGGCGCTTGCCACGGCCGCATCCATTTCAGCCGTGGTGGCAAGGGTAATTTCGCCGGTTTGTTCGCCGGTTGCGGGATTGTAAACAGCCCCTTTGCGCGGGCCTGTGCCTGCCACTTCCTTACCGTCGATCCAATGATGAATAGCTTTTGCCATGATGTTTCCTCCTGATGATGAGTGTTGTATGGACGTTTGTGAAACGCACAACAAGGTCAGGAATTGCGGTTTGGTTGTGTGAAAAATATATCATGATGATTCTTGGTGCGCATCATGTGAAAATGTAGTAAAATAAAAATATGTACTCAATGGAGAAACTGTATGAATGTTCATCGTAGCAAGATAATCAGTGGGGGAAGGCTTCAGGTTCCCGCTGAAATACGCCGAACTTTGGGTCTTGCAGATGGCGACAGTATTTTGCTGGAAGTTGTCGACGACGAGCTTCATGTGCGCACCTACGCGTCCGCTATCAGGCGCATTCAGGCACTGGCCAAGCCCTACCGGCCCAAGCCCGGCGAGCCGCTGGTGTCGGAAGAGCTGATAGCAGACCGCCGCCGGGAAGCGGCAAATGAGTGACGTCATCCATGTTCTCGATTCATCAGCAATTTTGTGTGTTGTTTTCAATGAACCTGGAATTGAGGCAGTAAAACCCACGCTTAATGGTGCGCTCATGAGTGCCGCCAATCTGGCAGAGGTGATTGCAAAGTTGCAGGACAAAGGAATGCCTGATGATATCGTTGCCGAGATCATCGCGGGTTTCAAACTGACGATTGCAGATTTCGACGAAGAGCTTGCTCGCGTCGCCGGGAAAATGCGCAACGCCACGCGCGCCAAGGGCCTCTCGCTCGGCGACCGAGCATGTCTTGCACTTGCACAATCACGCGACGCAATCGCCGTGACGACGGATCAGGCGTGGAAAGACACAGCGCATGGCGTCCGAATATTGCTGGTGCGATAAGTTCAGATGGACTGGGACAATCTCCGTATCTTTCTCGCCATCGCGCGGGTTGGCCAAATTCTGGCAGCGGCGAAGGTTTTGCATTTGAACCATGCCACGGTGGCTAGGCGGCTTGATGCGCTGGAGGAAAGCCTTGGCGTGAAACTCTTCGAACGGCGGACCACCGGGACCGTGTTGACCGTTGCGGGTGAGAGCCTGCTCACACGGGTGGAGCGCATGGAGTCGGAGCTGTTGCAAGCCGATGCCGCCTTGCCGACAACGGGCAACGCTGTCTCAGGTATCGTGCGCGTCGGTGCGCCTGATGGTTTTGGCACATTTCATCTGGCGGCAGAATTGGCACGGCTGGCCAATCAACACCACGGCCTCACCATTCAGCTAGTGCCATTGCCACGCACATTTTCATTGTCGCGGCGCGAAGCCGATATCGTCGTCACCATCGAACGACCGAAACTCGGCAAGGCCATCATCAAGAAATTGACCGACTATTCGCTTAGCGTCTATGCGGCAAAATCCTATCTGGCGCGCACGGGAATCATCCGTGAACGGAGTGATTTGGAAGACCGGCTTTTCATTACCTATGTGGAAGACATCGCTTATTCCCGCGCCCTCGACTACACCTCAGAACTCGGCAAACTGATGAAACGTCACTATGAGTGCGGCAGTGTTGTGGCCCAGATGGAAGCCGTGCGGGCGGGCGAGGGTATTGGCATTCTGCATGACTATGCGGCGGCCCTTTATCCAGACCTCGTGCGCATTCTGCCTGACATGCGGTTTTCGCGCACCTATTGGTTGATGTCCCATCCGGATACCCATGACACTCGGCGCGTTGCGATGGTTTACGGCGACATTGTGGCGGGCGTGCAAAAGCGGCGACGGGATTTTGTCGCCGGTTAAAGCCCTTGCAACCAACCAAGGCTTCGACTATGTATCGTTCGTTATAAAGAACGAACTGTCTGTCGAGATTGTCATGACCGAGATTTCCACTGTGCCCGCTGTTTCAATTCCCGCCGGAATGCATGCCGAGCAGGTGACTGAAGTTGAACACTATACGGACCGACTGTTTCGCTTTCGCGTCACACGGCCGCAAAGCCTGCGCTTCCGGTCGGGTGAATTCGTCATGATCGGACTGCCAAACACCCAAAACACAGCAGAAAAGCCAGTTATGCGGGCCTATTCCATTGCGTCGCCGAGTTGGGATGAGCAGTTGGAATTCTTTTCCATCAAGGTGGCGGGCGGCCCGCTGACCGAAAAACTTCAGAAGATAAAGCCCGGCGACCAGATATTGTTGCGGTCCAAGCCCACGGGAACGCTTGTCAATGACGCCTTGCTACCCGGCAAACGGCTGTTCTGTATTTCAACCGGCACGGGCTTTGCGCCCTTTGCTTCACTCATGCGCGATCCTGAGACTTATGACAAGTTTGAACAGGTCATCGTCACCCATACGTGCCGGACGCGAGATGAACTGCGCTATTCTTTTGATACATTGAAATCTACCCTCGAAGATCCGCTTGTGGGTGAATTTGCCCAAGGCCGCCTCAAGCACTTTGCCTCGGCCACGCGCGAAGAGAACGAGCACATGGGACGCATTACAAATCTCATTGCAACGGGCGAGTTTTTTGAGGCGTTGAAAATTTCACCCTTTGATGCCGCAACGGATCGCATCATGTTGTGTGGTTCCACGGCGATGATCAAGGACATTCGCCACTTCATTGAACCGCTGGGTTTTGAAGAGGGATCAAACAACCGGCCGGGCAGTTTTGTTGTGGAACGGGCATTTGTGGGATAGCCGCACCTCGCCTCAAGGACAAGGGCCGTCGCTTAGTTTGTAAAGCCGGAATTCCCGGTGCTCGCCCTTCGCCGCAACATTCAGTTTGTCTGCTTCATTGTCGAAACGCAGAAAGGTTTTGTTGGTGATGCGGATGGCCTGTTTGCCTTTGTCGCGGCCCCGGTCGGTGATGACGAAGCTTCCGCTGTCGGCACTAACGTCGCAATTAAGTTCGGCACCTTGCTGCTCGCAATCCACCAGATTGCCTTGGTAGCGCTTGGTCTTGCGGAACACCGCGTCTATTCTGTCGAGATACTCAAATGGCCCAGTATCGCCCTGGCCCACGCCGATCTGAAGTCTGATTTTGACGATCTGCTGCTTTTTGTGTTGGCGCAAATATCTGGCATCATAGACGCGCTCGTAACAGCCTTTGAATGCAGCGAAGGTTGAACTCGTTGGTGCAAGCAGCACGGCGGCACAGGTTACTACAAGAATTACCTTCATCTCAGGACTCCCACGAATCGATGGGATGTTACGGCATTCATCACTGATATTGTAGCCCGGTACATTGTCTGCCAATCGGTTTGGCCTTTTGCAGGAACTTGCCCTAAACGCCGCTCACCATGATCCGCATCGATTCCATTTCAAAACAAAACGGCCACCAGTTACTTTTTGTCGAGGCCTCTGCTGCCTTGAACCGGGGAGAGAAAATTGGCCTCGTTGGCCCCAACGGCAGTGGCAAGACCACGCTGTTCCGGATGATCTCTGGCGAGGAAGAGCCTGACGAAGGCCAAGTCTCAACAGATCGCGGTATCAGCATTGGCTACTTCAGCCAGGATGTGGGCGAAATGGCGGGACGCAGTGCTGTCGCGGAAGTGATGGAGGGAGCGGGTCCGGTAAGTGCGGTGGCAGCTGAGTTAACCGCACTTGAAGCCGCGATGGGTGATCCCGAACGCGGGGATGAAATGGATGCCATCATCACGCGCTATGGCGAAGTGCAGGCGCATTTTGAAAAGCTCGATGGCTATGCCCAGGATGCGCGGGCGCGAGAGGTTCTTGCGGGCCTGAGTTTTTCCCAGGACATGATGGATGGCGATGTGGGCAAACTTTCCGGCGGCTGGAAAATGCGGGTGGCCCTTGCCCGCATTCTGCTGATGCGGCCCGATGCCATGTTGCTCGATGAACCTTCCAACCATCTTGATCTTGAAAGCCTGATCTGGTTGGAGAATTTTCTGCGGAACTCTGACGGCATGTTATTGATGACATCCCATGACCGGGAATTCATGAACCGTATTGTCACCAAGATTGTTGAAATCGATGGCGGCGAGTTGACGAGTTTCTCCGGCGATTATGAGTTCTATGAGCAGCAGCGGGCGCTCAATGAAAAACAGCAACAGGCCTCGTTTGATCGCCAGCAGGCCATGCTGGCCAAGGAATTGAATTTCATTGCGCGTTTCAAGGCGCGGGCCTCCCATGCGGCGCAAGTACAAAGCCGCGTCAAAAAGTTGGAAAAAATCGACCGGGTGGAAATGCCCAAGCGCCGGGAAACTGTTGATTTTGATTTTGCGCCGGCACCGCGTTGTGGCGAAGATGTGGTGAGTCTCGCAGGCGTTCACAAAGCCTATGGCAGCCGTTCGATTTATGCCGATCTGGATTTTCAAATCCGGCGGCGTGAACGCTGGTGCATCATGGGGGTGAATGGGGCTGGAAAATCCACGCTGTTGAAATTGATCGCGGGAACAACGGAGCCGGATCAAGGCCGTGTGGCCGTCGGTGCAAGTGTCAAAATGGGCTACTTCGCCCAGCACGCCATGGAGCTGCTGGATGGCGAGGAAAGCATTTTTGAATTTCTCGAATCCTCATTCCCGCAAGCCACACAAGGCTCACTTCGTGCATTGGCAGGTGCTTTTGGTTTTTCAGGCGATGACATCGAGAAAAAATGCCGTGTGCTGTCAGGCGGCGAAAAGGCGCGACTGGTGATGGCCCGCATGCTCTATGATCCGCCAAACTTTCTGGTGCTGGACGAACCGACCAACCATCTCGATTTGCTGACAAAGGAAATGCTGATCAAAGCCCTGGGCACCTACGAAGGCACTATGCTCTTCGTCTCCCACGACCGGCATTTTCTGGCCGAACTCTCCAACCGAGTGCTGGAACTGACGCCGGAAGGCATCCACCAATATGGCGGGGGGTATACGGAATATGTGGAGCGCGTGGGCTATGAGGCACCGGGGTTGCGGGGGTAACGGAAACTTCGGCTTGACACAGGCCCGCATGGAACATACAAGGAACGCATTCAATGTCGATAAAACTCAACTGAGTGCAACACGCAAATTCACCAGGGGCGACGCATTTTGGCGATTATCAACCAGCAAATTCTAGACTCGGTTCGATCCTACAACGAAGCTGAAATAAGATTTCACATCGTTGACCCAACGCTCAAAATGCTTGGTTATCCTGGCGGTGATGACGTATTCTTGAAACTCGAGCAAATGCTGGAATATCCCTATCATATTGGCCATCGGTCCAAAAAAGATTTGCCTTCGGGCCGAACGGACTACCGCGCAGGTCTGAAGGGAAGGCGTGGAAGTTTTATAGTCGAGGCAAAGGCAGGTAACGCGATTATTTCACAGAGCGACGTTGAACAAGCGCATTCATATGCTGCCCATGCAAAAGTTGGAGCGAATTATTTTGTGCTCTGTGACGGCTCAAAAATTGTGGTCTACGAAACGCTTTCTGGTTCTGAGTGCAGTCCACTTGTTGAATTGCCAATCAGAGAAATTGATGGAAAATTTCATGAACTGGAAAACTTACTATCACCAACCTATTTGGCGAGACATTGCCAAGTAAAATACGATCTGCATCTGAAATTATGTGATGGACTGGGCTCGTCAGTAAATATTCAATCTGGCGAATATGGTATGGATTATTGGGCTTATCGCGTTTTGGTGAATGGTGCAGACTGTACCACACAACTCAAAAGTAAGGCACCACAATTCACCGATCTCGATAAGCAATTGGAGATGATGGCTAGTGTATTTGTTCTGAATGTTTCAGATGGGTTTACCGCAAGAGATGCCGACGGCAAGATGTATGCTCAAGTAAGTTTTTCGGGCGTCACAAAGAATAGCATGGCTGCAATGAAATTGCTCGGAATTGAAAAGATGACATTCTCGTCAGATGAGAAGTTCCTTTCAACTGACAAAAGCAAACCAACTGTTTTCGAGTCGACCGCAGATTTCTCACTAGTGCGAGGTACAATGATTCCTCAACTGTTTGGAGGAGCAATTCCTGTCGATGCTAATGTTGATGGGGATGTTTTTGTTTCTGCCCTGATACATAAAGATGGCGACCAACTGATCGGAGAATACGTCGCACTTGCCGTCTACCACTTCGGTAGTGTTAATGTGAAAATTGAACTAGATTTCTTGGGAAAATTTGGATTGAGATTGATAACGTAGTTAATCAGCGCGTCTACGAAAAAGCGTGTGAATACGTATTGTTTTTCGTGTAGTATTCTCTTCGACCATTAGACTAGATCGCGCCTTTGCTTTTGTGTCATTCTTCGTCAAGGCTTGGAAAAGCGTCAACTGAGGAGCGTTGAAATGTCTGCCCTGAAAGATGTTTTGGATCGTGCTCAGCACTGGCCTGTCAGTGCGCAGGAAGAACTGGTTCGCGCCGCGATGATTATTGAGCGCAATCAGGAGGCAAATTTTGATTTGACGGCTGAAGACTGGAAAATTATCGACGAACGCATTGCTGCGGCAGCCCGCGGCGAAATTGCAACCGATGCCGAAGCAGAGGCGGTGTTTGGCAAGTATTTATAAGAGCTTCCTGTTTTAGGGGAATCGATTTCGGAGCAGATTTCGACTTCGCCCGCTTGAAGCCGCCGGAGTTCGGGTGAGAAATACAATCCCAAAAACTGTCATCCCCGCACTTGTTGCACTGCTGTCCGGTTAAGTTTCCGTGCATGGCAAAAGAGTTCAGTCGTCTATCGCTTGATTTGCAATTTGAGCGAAACGAGGCTCTGAATGTGTTGACAGTGTTCGAGTTGACCAGACTCTAACGACATACCCCTAAGATTGTCATTACCGCACTTGTTGCGGTAATCCATCGTGGAGCAGGCGTGATTCATGATCATATCTCCGCGCTCGCTGAACCATGGATTACCGGAACAAGTCCGGTAATGACAATCTTAAGAGTTTTAGGCCTTTGAGAAACAGGATCACCCCAGTCTGGCTATTGCCGCCCATTGGGCGCATGATCATGCGCAGCAAACCTGACTGAGGAGAAGAAAAATGGCCAAGGGTCAAATGAAAAGCAACCGCGAGAAGAAGAAACCGAAACAGGAGAAGGCAAAACCGGTGGGCGGCGCATCGCAGTTTTCCGGCTTGCAGCCGAAGCCCGCGTCTTCATCAGGCAAGAAACCATAGCGCGTCGCCTGTGAAGAATTTAGTTTGCAAAGGCATGAAAAGGCGATGTTACCACTACTGTCCGGTCGTTAATCGAACAAATTCAATTGGTTGGTTTTCAATGATTGTTGTTCGCTGTAATCATCATCGAAAAAGGCTTTATCCATGGGCATTTTCTCGAATGGCGTGAGGCTGAGAACCTGTAGCATTGTG